>WFPQ01000064.1 GCA_015487515.1 Hyphomicrobiales bacterium
CCAAACACCTGATCTGGTTCAAATGGGAAAGCTATGCCACCTGGTTGTCGGGTTTTGCCATGCTGGCGGTGGTCTATTATGCGGGGGCCGATCTTTATCTGATCGATCGCAATGTGCTGGATATTTCGGCCTGGGCGGGAATTGTTCTTTCCGTTGCCTCGATCGGGCTGGGCTGGATATTGTATGATTTCTTGTGCAAGTCACCCTTGGGCAGAAGCACGAGTGGCCTGATGGTGATATTGTTCGTGATCCTGGTGGCCATGGCCTGGGGATATACGCAGATATTCAGTGGCCGGGCCGCAATGCTGCACATGGGGGCCTTTACTGCCACCATCATGACGGCAAACGTGTTTTTCATAATCATTCCGAACCAGAAGATAGTGGTGGCCGACCTGCTGTCGGGAAAAAAGCCGGATCCAAAGCTTGGCATGCAGGCAAAACAGCGATCCCTGCACAATAATTACCTGACCTTGCCGGTGATATTCTTCATGCTGTCCCCCCATTATCCGCTGGCCTTTGCCACCGAATACAACTGGATCATTGCGGGGCTGATCTTTCTGATCGGGGTGGTCATCCGCCATTATTTCAATACGAAACACGCGCGAAAGGGCAAGCCCAACTGGACCTGGCTGGTGGCTGTCGTGCTGTTTTTTGTCATAATCTGGCTGTCGGGAAATCCGGGTCAGAAACGGGATGAAGCGGGTCCGGTTTCGCCATCGGCCCAGGCATTCATGGATACGGTGCAGTTCGAGGATGTCACGAACGTGGTCCTGGGAAACTGCTCCATGTGCCACGGGGTGGAACCGTTCTGGCCGGGGATAAACCAGGCTCCAAGGGGAGTCGTTCTGGATAGCGGGGCAAAGGTTGCAGAATATGCCCGCGAGATTTATGTGCAGGCGGGGATAAGCAAGGCCATGCCCCCGGGAAATGTTACCCAGATGAGCGAAGAGGACAGGGCATTGATCGTGGAATGGTACAGGGGAGTCATGGCGGATACGGGACGGCTGTTTTGACAAACAAGGACCAGAACATAAAAATTCTGCGTTCCCGGGCCCTGAGCTTTTTGCGTCGTCCCGAAGGACCGGATGATCATGATGCCTATGTCTTTATCGAGGATGCGGGGCTGGCGCTGCAGGGGGGCAGGATTGCCGGGTTCGGGGAATTCGGGGAAATTTCCAAACGGTTTGACGGGGAAATAACTGATCATCGGCCATACCTGCTTTTGCCTGGCCTGATTGATCCGCATATTCATTTCGTGCAAATGCAGGTGGTGGCATCATATGCGGCCAACCTGTTGGAGTGGCTGAACAAATATACCTTTGTCGAGGAGCAGAGATTTGCCGATCCGTTGCATGGGGAACTTGTTGCCCGGGAATTTTTTGATACGCTGATCCGTCATGGAACCACCAGTGCGGTGGCTTATTGTTCGGTTCACAAGGCTTCGGCCGAAGTGTTTTTTGCCGAGGCGCAAAGACGCAACATGCTGATGATCGGCGGCAAGTGCCTGATGGATCGCAATTGTCCCAAGGCTCTGCAGGACACGGCCAAAAGCGGTTATGATGATACAAGGACCCTGATAGAAAAATGGCATGGCAGGGGGCGGGCCAGATATGCGATCACCCCAAGATTTGCCATTACTTCGAGTCCGGGGCAGCTGGAAACTGTTACGGCGCTGCTAAGGGAATTTCCGGATTGTTACATGCAGACGCACCTGTCGGAAAATGTCGGGGAAATTGCCTTTACAAGAGAACTTTATCCGGGGCACCAGGATTATCTGGCCGTTTACGAACATTATGAAATGCTGGGAAAAAAAAGCCTGTTCGGCCATGCAATTCACCTGAGCGAGCGGGAACTTGCGGCCATGGCCCAGAGCGGATCGGTGGCGGTTTCGTGCCCCACCTCGAATCTTTTTCTCGGTTCGGGGCTTTTTGATCATGACCGGGTCATGGGGAGCGGAGCAAGGATGGCGGTTGCCACGGACATTGGCGGCGGCACCAGCTTTTCCATGCTAAAGACCATGGACGAGTTTTACAAGATACAGCAACTCAACGGCAACCGGCTTGATCCTTTCATGGCATTTTACCACATGACCCTGGGCAATGCCCGGGCCCTGTCGCTGGAGAAAAACATCGGAACCCTTGAAGCCGGGTCCGACGGGGACATCGTGGTTCTGGATGCGGGGGCAACGCCGGAGGCGGCCCTGAAGATGCAAAGGGTTGAAAGCCTTGGTGAAGAACTGTTCCTGCTGCAGACCCTTGGGGATGACCGGGCGGTGGTCGAAACCTATGTGGCGGGCAGGGCCATGAAGGGCAATATATCCAAGAGCGGCGTTTAAAGGGTCGGAAAATCGAAAGGCCGGGTCGGCTGAGCGGGAAAATTCATATCCTTGCGTAAAGATTTTGCGGGCGCAGGGCCGGATCTATCCTGAACCTGTGATCGGCCGGGGGGTGGGCTCGCTGGCCGCATTGCATGCGCGGGCAGATTCTGCAGCCGACCCCGATCGGAACTATCTGGGTAGTGTTGGACAGGTCGATACCGTCAGAATAGATCATCCGGGTGGCATGGGAAACGTGGCAGCCAAGCCCGATGGAGAAATGGCGGCGCTGGGCATTGTGGCGAAAACCACCCTTTTCGAAGGCGCGGGCAATGCAGAAATAAATTTCCCCGTCGGGCATCTGGGAAAGCTGGATGTTTATACGGCCGGGCTGCAGAAAGGCCCCATATACGTTCCAGCGCGGACAGGCCCCGGAATGGCGCGGAATATGGATGCCGGACAGGGAAAAGCGCTTGGAAATGTTGCCGGCAATATCGGTTCTTACCAGGTGCAGGGGGATACCCATGGAGCCGGGTCTTTGCAGGGTCGTCATGCGGTGGCAGACCTGTTCGAAACTGGCGTTGAACAGGCGCGCTATTCTTTGAATGTCATACCGATGCTCAAGACATGCCCTTAAAAAGGGTTCGTAAGGCATGATAAGGGCGGCGGCAAAATAGGAGGCAAGGACATTTCTGGCCAGGGCAGGGGCATCGCTTTTATTGTTCTGATCACTTGCAAGCATGTCATTGCCGCCATTATCCAGTGAAGAAATGGCGGTGACTTTTTTGCCCTGTTGGGGTGCCGGATCTTTTTGATCCTCTTCAATGCCGGGCAGGTTGCTGGCACTGATTATGCTGTCAATCTCGTTTTGTGCCGCCAGCAGCCCCGTATGGCGGGCGGCAGAAAACAGGGCGCTTTCGTGGGGCAATATGTCGGCCATTTCCAAAAGGCGCCCGTTGGCATCAAGGCGGGCGGCAATGCCGTCGGGCAGGGATGCAAAGCGCCATTCAAGGCCAAAGACATTG
>WFPQ01000065.1 GCA_015487515.1 Hyphomicrobiales bacterium
GGCTTAGGGACAATATTTCAACGCTGCTGCGGATTAAAAATCCAAGGCATTTCCTGACCGCTGCCCGTAAAATTTACGAAGCGACCCACACGAATGCCTCCCAGGAACAAATCGAGCTGATAATAGAAAGATTCTTTTCAAGGGAAAAATCCAGGAAATACCGGCCGCTCTTTGATACGGCACTTCTCAAACGACTCAAGCATATTGAAATCACCGATATATTCGAGCCGCAATGGCCGCTTTTTCATACCCTTAAGAATGCACCGATGATGCTGTTGAGAACCCAGTCCAGCGATCAGCTGGAAAGGACGACATTCGAGTACATGGGGCAATCAAGATCCGATGCAATTCAACTGGTCATTGCCGGAGAAGGGTGCCCGGCCCTGCTGTCAAATGATGATGAGGTGGGGGCAATCGGAGATTTTATCAAACACGTGGCAAAATTCATGGAATGCGGGGCCATCATAAGCGGCTAGGCTAAATCCCCCTGAAGTTTTTTTGCCTGGGAAACCCAGCCATCCCGTTCTATGCGCCCCCTGAACGAAAGATTATCATCAACCCAGGCAATTTCATCGGCGTTCCAGCTTGAAATCTGGTCAAAATGATAAACGCCAAGATTGTTAAGAGTCTTTTCAAGCTTTGGACCGACACCCCTGATTTTCTTCAAATCATCAGCCTTGCCATTGCGGGGCGCAGAAAGTACGGGTGGTTTTTCGGCCACGCGGCCAGACACACCTGCCGTTTTTTCTTTGCCGGACTTGCCGGACTCGCCGATCTTCACGGATTGACGTTCAGCCCCGGACGAATAATTCCGTGCCTTGCCCTGTTCCCCGGTATCCTGCCGTGCCGGTGATGCATCCTTTGCATCCGGAACGGAAAACTGGTCAACAGTTCCTGACCTGCCCCCTGCAACAAGCAACCTCAAAAACCAGCCAATGATGCAACCCAGCAGAAACACGCTCAAAAGGGCCAGTGCCGCTGCTATGACCTGGGGAATGGCAAGCAATTTTCAACCTCCCTGAAAATGATTCAACCCATGCCCTGATGCCGGTTCAGTTTTCTTCGGCAACGGATCGCACATGTTCCCGATCGGCAGCAAACCATCCAGTGGCAATACCGATCAAAAGGGCAATGCTCAAAAATATCCAATAGGTGGCAATGATATCGGCAATAATGGAAAAAAGCATTCTTAACTCCTGCCTAGCGCTACATGATTCAAGCATCGGTTGAATCATGAACATACAGTGCCGCCGGTCATTTTACCATTCCTGCAAAGAAAATGGCAAAAGAAAAGGCCCGGCAGAAGCCGGGCCTTTCCAACCAGATAGGCCGGCAAGACTTACTGGAAGTCTTTTGCAGCCTTGAAGGTAAGCGAGTAAGCACCGTTGGCATAGAATTCGCCTTTGACGGAGGAAGTAAATCCACCGCCCGGAGCCCAGGCCAGAGTACCTGCACCGTAAGCAGTGCTCGTGGGAGCAGTCGTGCCATAAAGACCGACTTCACCGGTAAGCGTAACGGTTTCGGTAACGGCAGCAACCAGCTGAGCTGCAGCCTGGTAACCTTCGTTGTTGGCAACGGTGGTGTCGGTGTCAAACCAGCGGAAGCCGGCATTGATGGTGACACCGCTTGCAACTTCGGCAGAACCGGATACGCCAAAGCCGATTTCGTTACCGGAAGTGGCTTCACCGGAAACGGCCAGCTTGAACATGTCGTAGGCTACTTCAGCAGAACCGAGAACGTTCCAGAAACCAGCGCTGTCGGCAGCAAGAGCACCAACCAGGGTGATCATGTCAAGCTGAGCTTTCAAGCCAGCCTGAAGTGCCCAGTTCTCGATGGTTCCGTCAAGAATGCCACCAGCAAGAACGGTAACATTAGCGTCTACACCGTTTCCGGAATAGGCAAGAACACCAACGGCGGTTCCGGCCTGAGCGGTAGTGCCGTTGAGGTTTTCAAGGCCAGCACCAACGCTAACGCCATTGCCCAGGCTGGAAGTAACCTGGATCACGTTTCCGCCCGTGGGCAGGGCAACCGAGAAGCCAACGCCCTTGTTGACGTTATCGGAATTGAACAGGCCGAGCCAGTTGAGGGGCTCGTCGTTCTTGAAGTTGGCGATGGAACCCTTGCGACCAGCCATGAGAACGGTGGTGTCACCCACGGAAACATAGGCTTCCTTGACGTTGACGGCAGTGCTGCCGGCAGCAAGTGGGCCTTCGTTGTTGACCGTGTTGTTTTCATCATAATAGATCTTGATGGTGGCAGAGGCAGGACCCCAGGAGCTGTCGGCGGTGCCAACAAACTTCAGCCATGCATCAACATTGCTTCTCCAGTCGAGTTCGCTTGGAGCAACACCGTCATTGTCGGGAATGGTGGCGTTGGCGGCATTGCGAGCAAAGTTGTTCACAATGATCTGGCTGCCGTTGAAGTCGCCCCATTTGAATTCATATTTGACACCGCCGGAAATCTGCAGGCAGTTGTCAGCGGAAGAAATCGTGAGACCGGAAACGCCCAGTGCATCACAGACATCCAGAGAAGTAAGAACTGTTTCCAGCCCGGCGGCAAGCGGAGCGGTCGAAAGACCGGCAGCTGCCACAGAACCGAGAATAAGGCTCTTGATTTTCATAGTTGACCTCCAAAGTCAGTCATTAAAATTGACCGGAAACCCCGGCATAAAATTAACCGGAAACCCCGGTACTCTTCGAAACGCGATAACATCCAGTTGATTCTGAATTGTCACACGCATCGAACGATAAACGATCCCATGCATGGATTCGCAAAAGTGAACATACGTGGATGGCAGGGAGACGCAACAGCAGAAAACAAAATTTTGCCCGGGAACGATGTAATGGCAATCACTTGTTGCAGAATTGGCACACTTCTGGTTACCATCTGTTAACAGGTGCTAACAACCCGTGAACAGGCAATGGCCGAAATCAAGGGTGGGGGGATGCAGGGGCGGCATTAACCGACAGCCGCTCCCAACCGACAGCCGCCCCCCCTTGATGGCCTTACATGATAAATGGCATTCATAATGGATGGCATTGATAAATGGTATTGGGGGATATGGCTTCTCCATCATGCATTTTGGGATTTTTCCGCTCACATATACGTGCGAAACGAACATGAATCGAAAATTTGCGAGTAATTCACTTGACCTTGCGAAAATCTGACAGCAATCTTGTAGCCATCGAGGGAGGAGGAGTTGCAGGGTCACTTGTTTTGGAAAACATCAAATATCAAATCAGGGACAACTGCACGTCTGCACACTTGAAACAAAACCGGTGAAAACTCAAACGGCTTGTTCCGGCATTGCCGGAAAGGCCCTTGGGAGGTTGCCGTTGAGCGATGGTTACGCGCCACGATTCCCTGCCGTCCCCTTGAGCGGGAGGTTCTTTTAAGGGAGCGTGGATGTGAGGGATGTAAAAAGGAGAAAAATGATGAAACTTAAAAAATATCTGCTCGGGGCCCTGGCCTTGAGCGCACTGGGTGCCATGACGGTAAATGCCCAGGCGCAGATAGAAATACAATGGTGGCATGCCATGGGAGGAGCAAACGGGGAGCGCATCGACAGAATCGCGGCCCAGTTCAACGAATCCCAGTCAGAATATGTGGTGGTGCCCACCTACAAGGGCAATTATACGGAAACCATGACGGCAGCCGTTGCCGCCTTCAGGGCCAATTCCCAGCCTGAAATCGTGCAGGTTTTCGAAGTGGGAACCGCAACCATGATGGCAGCCAAGGGCGCCGTTTACCCGGTATCCGAATTGATGGCCGATGCAGGAGAACCCTTTGATACATCTGCATATCTGCCGGCGGTGGTCTCCTATTACCAGACTGTTGACGGGGAGCTTCTTTCGATGCCCTTCAACAGTTCCACCCCGGTATTGTGGTACAATCAGGACGCCTTTGACGCCGCAGGCGTTGATGCTCCGCCCACAACATGGGACGAAATGAAAACCGCAGCGGAAAAAATAGTCGCAGCGGGTTATGACTGCGGATTCTCGTTCGGATGGCAATCCTGGGTGATGATCGAAAACTACAGCGCCTGGCACAACCTTCCGCTGGGAACCCAGGAAAACGGGTTTGCAGGGCTCGATACAAGGCTCACCTTCAACAATGACGCGGTCAAGAACCGGCTGAACGCAATATATGAATGGTCCAAGGACGACCTGTTCACCTATGGGGGACGCCGGGGCGACAGCCTTTCGATGTTCACCAACGGCGAATGCGGCATGTGGATGAACTCATCGGCATATTATGCCGCCATCAAGGATCAGGCCGACTTCAACTTTGGCCAGGCCATGCTGCCGCTGGATACCGATGTGGCCAGCGAACCGCAAAACTCGATAATCGGCGGTGCCACCCTGTGGGTGCTTCGCGGAGCCGACGAGGAAAAATATCCCGGAGTTGCAAAATTCCTCAACTTCCTGTCTTCGGCCGAAGTACAGGCCTGGTGGGGACAGGAAACCGGATATGTTCCAATAAGCAATGCCGGCTATGAACTGACCATCGAGCAGGGTTTTTATGAAAACAACCCGGGAACCGACGTGGCAATCAAGCAGTTGAGCCTGAATACGCCAACCGCAAACTCGCGGGGCCTCAGATTTGGCAATTTCGTCCAGATCCGCGACATCATCAATGAAGAAATGGAAGCCATCTGGTCCGGCGAGAAAACCGCAGGCCAGGCCATGGATGATGCCGTTGCCAGGGGCAACGAACTGCTGGCCAAGTTCGAACGGGCCAACAGGTAAACATTCGGGCAAGGCCCGAAACAAATGAAGCCGATCCCGGCCATTGACATTGAAATGGCCGGGATTTTCCTCCACCATGGGGTGTTGCAAATCAAGAACCGGCAATGCCGGCAAGGTTTTGTCTTACTAATTCGGGTTAAATAATACCATGCTGAAACGGGTACATTTTGGCACCTCGATACTGCCCTATCTGCTGCTGGCACCCCAGATAATAATCACGCTGGTGTTTTTCATCTGGCCGGCCAGCCAGGCGCTATATCAATCACTTCTGATCGAAGATGCATTCGGCCTTAGCACCGAGTTCGTCTGGTTAGAAAATTTCCAGTACCTTTTCACCGATCCGATTTATCTGAGTTCCTTTCAGCGCACGGCGCTGTTTTCATTCTCAGTTGCCTTGATAGCCATGAGTTCGGCCCTGGTGCTGGCGGCAATGGCCGACCGGGTAATAAAGGGGGCCCTTGCATATCGCACCCTGCTGATCTGGCCCTATGCGGTGGCCCCGGTGCTGGCCGGAGCCCTGTGGGTGTTCATGTTCGACCCGACGCTGGGCATTTTCGTATATGCGCTCAAGACCGTTGGCTACAGCTGGAATCACAAGCTTAATGGCAACGAGGCCATGCTGCTGGTCATAATCGCATCCGCATGGAAACAGGTGGCCTATAATTTCCTGTTTTTCATCGCCGCCATGCAATCAATTCCAAAATCCCTTATCGAAGCATCGGCCATTGACGGGGCGGGGCCGGTAAAACGGTTCTTTTCGATCATACTGCCGCTGATTTCGCCAACCACGTTCTTTCTGCTGGTGGTCAACGTGGTCTATGCCTTTTTCGATACGTTCGGGGTCGTGCACGCCATAACGCAGGGAGGACCGGCCAAGGCAACCGAGATCCTGGTCTACAAGGTATTCTATGATGGCTTCGTAGGGCTCGACCTGGGCGGATCGGCAGCCCAGTCAGTTATCCTGATGGTTATCGTCATAGCCCTTACGATCATCCAGTTCCGCTATATTGAAAGAAAGGTTGAATATTCATGACCGAAGATCGGCCTATCCTTACATTCCTGGCCCATCTGACCCTGATAGTGGGCATTCTGCTGGTGGCCTTTCCGATCTGGGTGACCTTTGTTGCGGCAACCCATGACCAGATAAGAATGGTACAGGTTCCCCTGCCCCTGCTGCCCGGGGACCAGTTTTTCGCCAATCTCAAGGAAGTCTTTCTTAACGGCATAGACGGAGCCGGGGGAATACCGGTCGGCATGATGATGATGAATTCCCTAATAGTCGCCCTGATGATAACCATTGGCAAGATAACGATTTCGCTGCTGTCCGCCTTTGCCATCGTATATTTCAAGTTTCCTTTCAGAATGGCGTTCTTCTGGATGATCTTCATCACCCTGATGCTGCCGGTCGAGGTGCGCATCCTGCCAACCTTCGAGGTGGTGGCCAATCTTGGCATGCTGGATTCCTACTGGGGACTGTCCATACCCCTGATCGCTTCAGCCACCGCGACCTTCATGTTCCGCCAGGTGTTCCTGACAATTCCCGATGAAATGCTGGAGGCGGCACGGGTAGACGGGGCCGGACCATTCAGGTTTTTCTGGGACATTCTGCTGCCCCTGTCACGCACCAACATAGCCGCCCTGTTCGTCATATTGTTCATTTATGGCTGGAACCAGTATCTGTGGCCGCTGCTGATAACCACCGACAGTTCTATGGTTACCGTGGTGATGGGCATAAAACAGATGCTGGAAGCGGCCGAGCAGACCCCGGAATGGAACCTGATAATGATGACATCACTGCTGGCAATGCTGCCGCCCGTGGTGGTCGTCATTGCCATGCAGCGCATGTTCGTGCGCGGCCTGACCGAAACCGAAAAATAAACCGACTGGAAGCAAAATGGCAGAAGTACTGCTCAGCAATGTAAGAAAATCCTACGGGGAAGCCGAGGTGATCAAGGGAGTCGACTGGAAGATAAACGACGGCGAATTCGTCGTTATCGTCGGCCCCTCGGGTTGTGGAAAATCCACGTTGCTAAGAATGATCGCCGGGCTGGAAACCATTACGGGGGGAGAAATATCAATAAGGGGAAAGGTGGTAAACAAGCTGGAACCTTCGGAACGGGACATTGCCATGGTTTTCCAGAACTATGCGCTTTATCCCCACATGAGCGTTTATCAAAACATGGCCTATGGCCTTAAAATCAAGAAAATTCCCAAACAGGAAATCGACCAGAGGGTGCAGGAAACCGCCCGGATACTGGAAATAGGGGACTATCTGAAACGCTCACCGCGCCAGCTGAGCGGAGGCCAGCGCCAGAGGGTGGCAATGGGGCGGGCAATCGTTCGCCAGCCGGCCGTGTTCCTGTTCGATGAACCCTTGTCAAACCTGGACGCCAAGCTGAGGGTACAGATGAGACTGGAAATCAAGAAACTCCAGGAAACCCTTGGCATAACAAGCGTTTATGTGACCCATGACCAGGTAGAAGCCATGACGCTGGGCCACAGGCTCGCCGTGCTGAACGGTGGAGTCGTGGAACAGTTGGGAACC
>WFPQ01000066.1 GCA_015487515.1 Hyphomicrobiales bacterium
CCCGGGGCGGGAGGTTCTCAATGCAAGGATTGAAAAAAGATTTCACCGCATGTTCGAGGGCGGGGCGGTAAGGGAGGTCGAGCGATTGCTTGAACTCGGGCTTGATCCTTCCCTGCCGGTCATGAAGGCCATCGGGGTCAGGGAAATCGCCGGCTGGCTGGCCGGTGACCTGAAGCGGGAAGAGGCCATTGAAAAGGCAATAATCGCCAGCCGGCAATATGCAAAACGCCAGCGCACCTGGTTCCGTCGCCAGATGGCAGACTGGCGGTGGCAATGAAACTTTCCTGAGCGGGCCCCGTTCTGACGGGGGATTTTTAATGGCTGGTGGCCGGGGACGATCCCGTTTTCACGGGATGCCTGGCCGGACACTTGACGAAATTCATTATCCCGCTTATCAATCACTTCTTGATCCTGGTTGGAATGTTTACATGATTTTGGAAATTCTCGTGGTTATGGAGCGCATTGGCGTTGCGGGTTGAAAAACTCCCGCAGACGGCAATGCGCATGCAAAGGGCTCCTTGAGGGGCCTTTTTTATTGCGTGAATTTTGAAAATATTTATTAGAGGGGTGTCCGGGCCTTCAGGAGGGCCGGGAACGGGAATAAAAGGAGCAGGGCCGATGTCCCAGAAACTGACCGGCGCGGAAATGGTGGTCGAGGCGTTAAAGGATAATGGCGTGGAACATGTCTTTGGCTATCCTGGCGGGGCGGTGCTGCCGATTTATGATGCCCTGTTTCAGCAGGAGGACGTGGAACACATACTGGTGCGCCACGAACAGGGCGCAACCCACATGGCAGAAGGATATGCAAGGTCGACGGGCAGGGTCGGGGTGGTGCTGGTGACTTCGGGACCGGGGGCGACCAATGCGGTGACCGGTCTTACGGATGCGCTGCTGGATTCGATTCCGCTGGTCTGCATAACCGGGCAGGTGCCAACCTCGCTCATAGGATCGGATGCCTTTCAGGAATGTGACACGGTGGGCATAACCCGCAATTGCACCAAGCACAACTACCTGGTCAAGAACATAAGGGACCTGGCCCGGGTCATTCACGAGGCGTTTTACATAGCGGCCTCGGGCCGTCCGGGACCGGTGGTGATAGACATTCCAAAGGACGTGCAGTTTGCACTGGGAGAGTACACAAGACCGGCGGCAGCGATTCAGCATCAGAGCTATTCCCCAAGGACCGAGGGCGACCTGGGGGCCATAGAAGAGGCAATCGAGTTGATGTCAAGGGCCGAAAGGCCGGTATTCTATACGGGGGGCGGGATAATAAATTCGGGCCCCAGGGCCTCGGAACTGTTGCGGGAACTGGCAGATCTGACCGGTTTTCCGGTAACCTCGACCCTGATGGGGCTGGGGGCGTTTCCGGCTTCCGATGAAAAGTGGCTGGGCATGCTTGGCATGCATGGAACCTACGAGGCCAACATGGCCATGCATGACTGCGACCTGATGTTGAATATCGGGGCCCGGTTCGATGACAGGATAACCGGGCGCATCGATGCGTTTTCTCCCAATTCCACCAAGGTGCACGTGGATATCGACCCTTCTTCCATCAACAAGAACGTGGATGCGGACCTGGCGATCATCGGTGACTGCGGGCATGTTCTGGAAGAAATGGTCAGGTTGTGGCGCACCAGGACAAATGCCCCCAGAACCGGGGAAATAAAACCCTGGCTGGAAAAGATAGAGCAGTGGAGGGCGATAAATTCCCTGCATTACAAGAATTCGACGAAGGTGATAAAGCCGCAATTTGCCATAGAAAGACTGGCCGAGGCGGTCAGGGGGCGGGATGTCTACATAACCACCGAGGTGGGCCAGCACCAGATGTGGGCGGCCCAGTATTTTCCCTTTGAAAAGCCCAACCGGTTCATGACTTCGGGGGGGCTTGGTACCATGGGTTACGGGTTGCCGGCCGCCGTCGGGGTGCAGGTGGCCCACCGGGATGCCCTGGTGATAGACATTGCAGGCGAGGCCAGCGTGCAGATGACCTGCCAGGAGTTTTCCACCGCCATCCAGTTTCGCCTGCCGATAAAGGTATTCATCCTGAATAATGAATATATGGGCATGGTGCGCCAGTGGCAGGAATTGCTGCATGGTTCCAGATATGCCCATTCCTATTCGGAAAGCCTGCCCGATTTCGTCAAGCTGGCCGAGGCCATGGGAGGCAGGGGGATAAGGTGCGAAGACCCGGCCCTGCTGGATGAGGCCATCGGGGAAATGCTCGAGCATGACGGGCCGGTCCTGTTTGATTGCCGGGTGGAAAAGCAGGAAAACTGTCTGCCGATGATTCCGTCGGGCAAGGCCCATAACGAGATGATATTGCCCGATACGGCCAATATTTCCGATATCATAGATGAAAAGGGCAAGGTTCTTGTCTAGGCTAGATTTGAAAATGTCCAGCCCCGCCCCTGCAGGAGAAACAGCATGAGTCCCAATCTGAGGCCCAGCGGATCGGCCTATTTCCTGACCGCCGTCAGCAACAAGAAAGAGCGCCATACCCTGTCGGTGCTGGTGGACAACGAGCCCGGGATACTGGCCCGCATCGCGGGGCTGTTTTCGGCCCGGGGCTATAATATCGAAAGCCTGACGGTTTCTGAAACCGAGCACGAGCAGGGCTTGAGCAGGATTACGGTCGTGACCGTTGCCAGCCCCAAGGTGCTGCAACAGATCAAGTTGCAGCTCGAGCGGCTGATACCGGTGCACAGGGTGCATGACCTGACGGCCGAAGGCAATCCGCTGGAGCGGGAACTGGCCCTGGTAAAGGTTGCCGGGGAGGGGGAAAACCGGGTCGAGACCCTGAGGCTTGCCGAGGCTTTCAGGGCAAAGGTGGTGGATGCCTCGACCAGCAGTTTCGTATTCGAGATAACCGGCAAGACCTCAAAGATAGAACAGTTCATATCCCTGATGGTGCCCCTGGGGCTGGTCGAGGTGGTGCGGACCGGGCTTGCGGCCATATCCCGGGGCCCGGAAGGAATGTAGGCGGGCAGCGCCGGAAAACGGGCATGGCGGCGGGCCATGGGCGGTTCCTGTCTGTCAGCGGCTACTGGTCCAACCGGGGCTGAATTATTGATTTCACAACGGCAAGAAAACGGGTAATGACCAAGCTTTCTGTAAATCTCAATGCGGTGGCCATGCTGCGCAACCGGCGCGACATAGGATGGCCCAGTGTTACCGGCATTGCCAGGTTGGTGCTGGAGGCGGGGGCCGATGGCATAACCGTGCATCCGCGCCCGGATCAGCGCCATATCAGGGAAAGGGATGTAACAGAACTGGCGGCCATGTTGCGTTCGGATTTTGGGGGGGCCGAATACAATATCGAAGGTTATCCGAACGAGCGGTTTCTGGGGCTGGTCGAGAAGGCAAGACCAGACCAGGTGACTTTCGTGCCCGATGATCCGGAACAATCGACTTCGGACCATGGCTGGGACATCGCGGCCAACCGGGAACTGCTGGAAAAGGCCATTGCCCGCATGAAAGGGGCGGGTTTCAGGGTGGCACTGTTTGCCGATGCGGAGCCCGGGGTCGCACTTGAGGCCGGAAATGTCGGGGCAGACAGGATCGAGCTTTATACGGGCCCCTTTGCGGCGGCCTTCATCAACCGGGACGGGGACGGGGAAC
>WFPQ01000067.1 GCA_015487515.1 Hyphomicrobiales bacterium
AGATGGGGTTGACCTGGAAGTGGGGCGGGGGGAACTGGTGATGATCAAGGGGCCGTCGGGCTCGGGGAAAACCACGTTCCTTTCGATAATGGGAGGATTGATGAAACCAGATTCCGGGATGGTCAGAATACTGGGGCAGGAGATCACCGGAGCCGACCAGTCAGCCCTTGCCAACCTGAGGGCCCGGCAGATCGGTTTCGTGTTCCAGGCCTATAACCTGCTGGCGGCATTGAATGTGCGGGAAAATATCATGTTTCCCTCGCGGCTCATCGGCGGCAACAGGGGGCAGGTAAAAAAACGGGCTGACGAATTGATGGAAAGGCTTGACATGGGCAGGCGCAGGAATGCCCGTCCGGATCAGTTGTCGGGGGGAGAAAAACAGCGGGTGGCGCTGGCCCGGGCCATGATAAATGATCCGCCGCTGATACTGGCGGACGAGCCGACGGGCAATCTTGATTCGGAGCGCGGCTCGGAGGTTGCCATGCTGCTGCACGATATTGCCCGGCAGGACGGCCGGGCCGTGGTGATCGTTACCCATGACGAGCGCATAGAAGACCTGGCGGATCGTATACTCTGGATCGAGGACGGCAAATTGCGCGAT
This sequence comes from Hyphomicrobiales bacterium, assembly GCA_015487515.1. Taxonomy (GTDB): domain Bacteria; phylum Pseudomonadota; class Alphaproteobacteria; order Rhizobiales; family Devosiaceae; genus DROE01. The sequence goes on from WFPQ01000067.1 coordinate 602, forward strand.
CGCAAGGAGGAGGACCACGAATGGACGCGTGACCCCGTGTGCGGCATGCGGGTCGATCGCTGGGTGGCAAAGGAGCTGGAGGAATATGAAGGAGAAAGCTTTGCGTTCTGCTCCAAGCGATGCCATGAAAAGTTCAACAGTGATCCGGCGGCCTTTGCCTGATTTTTCGGGTTCCTGACCGGGGTCAGACGGTAACGGGGGTCAGGGCCTGATATATTCAAAACTGGCGATGGTTCTGCCGCTGTTGGTCAGGGAGAGATCTTCAAGGCTTTGCAGGTCAAAGCGTGCGGCAACGATGTTTGCCACGATATATATGGAATCGGGACCGTCAGGGTTGGGTATGCCGATTATGCGCGTATACATGGGCCCGATGTCCGGGCTCAGATATCTGCCTACCACCTCAACGATTTCGATTTCTCCGAGCATGGTCCTGCGGGCCCCGATATATTCCTTTTGTTCATAGGATGCGGTGACATTGTCAAAGGCATCATTGGCCAGCATCCTGCCAAGGGTGTTTATGCGCTCCTCGGGGTCGATCATGGGCAGGATCATGGGTATGAACTGCATGTTCTCTATAAGCTGGCGTTCGCTTATGGGGGTATCCCTGTCGCCGGTGGTATAGTTGATCTTCACTATCATGCCCCCGGAGCCGGATCCGGTTTCGAAAAGGGGGGTCATGTTGTCCTGGCGGGGAATCTTAAAGGTAAAAGGGGCTGGAACCTCAACCCCGTTGCGCCGGGAAAAATCCCCGTCGATGGTGTAGTTGTCGCTTACGACAACTCCCTGGGCGCTGAACAGGTTGTACTTGAAGCCCGGGCCGTTTTCCCCGTTATCATTTAGGTTCCCGTCCTGGCCGGCCAGGGCGGGGACGGAAAATGACAACAGCAGGGCAAACAGGATCGCAAGGGCAAACAGGATTGCAACGGGGGGGCTTTTTGCCGGTATGGTGTGTTTTTCTGCGGGGAGTCCCATGATTATATCCTGTCGTGCCGGTCCGGTCCGGGCAAGGCTTTCATGAATTTTATGGACTGTCAACGAAGTGATGGCAATCGGGATGGACGGTCTTGTTTTTTGGGGTCATGTCTTGACGGGCAACTGGCAAGTTGCATTATTTGCTGTATTGGATTCGAAGAATGGTTTATCATGGACAGCAATCTGGTTTTTCAGGCGTTGGCGGACAGGACCAGGCGCACCATACTGGAACGTATCTATCAGCGCAGCGGCCAGTCCCTGTCGGCCCTGGCCCGGGGGCTGGACATGTCGCGGCAGGCGGTTGCCAAGCACATGGCGGTTCTGGAAAGGGCTGAACTGGTGGTTTCGCGCCGGGTTGGAAGGCAGCGTCTGCATTATCTCAACCCTTTGCCGTTCCGGGCCATATCCGGGCGCTGGCTGCAAAAGTTCGAGCAGGTAAAACTGGTGGACCTGATGCCGGAAAGTTCGGGAGAATAGTTTCATGAACCTGGTCAGTGAAATGCTGGAAATTTCAACCGACGGCCAGGGGCTTTACGAATTTGGCCGGGATGTTTCCACCTTCGTGGCCGCGAGCGGAATGGGAGATGGCCTGCTGACCCTGTTTTGCCGTCATACTTCCTGTTCGCTGCTGATCCAGGAAAATGCCGACCCGGATGTCAGGGCCGACCTGGATGAATTCTTTGCAAGGATCGTGCCGAGAAACATGGACTGGATCAGGCACCGCATGGAGGGGGCGGACGATATGCCGGCCCACATCAAGGCGGCCC
>WFPQ01000068.1 GCA_015487515.1 Hyphomicrobiales bacterium
GGGAAAGCATCTGGTGGAGGAGTTGGGAAAAAAACGGATCGGACTGCAATCGGTTGGATATGGCATTGGCCGAGGCGCTGGCGTCAAGATAACCCCGGAATATGGCGTGCATTGCCCGGGCCAGCCTTGGCAACTGGGCCACCATGACATGGGCGTCCTCGGCCCCAAGATCGTGGCCGGCCAGCACCGGGTCGGAAAACGCCTCGAGCAATTCGTTTATCAGCCTTTGTTCGGATTCTCCGGTAAGGTCATGGAGGTCCACCTCCAGTTCATGGGCAATCTTGTGCAAAAGCGCTCCGCCAACGTCCCGCTTGTTGGCCTCGATCAGGTTGAGATAGGAGGGGGAAATTCCAACCGACCTGGCCAGGGCGGACTGGGATAAATCCTTCAGCTTCCGGTAGTTACGAATTCTCAAGCCTATCGGGGCGCGCATTATCGGGCCTTTCTTGCTGGTCCTTGTAAAAGTTTTTACAAAAAAAACTGTTCCAATGAGCAAAGATTGACAAAGTTTTTCTTGTAAAACAAGTGTCTATTGTATTGATTTTCATTTGCTGGCTAAACTTGTTCCGGTGCGGGGTGCCTTGTGAGGAGTCAGGCGCTGCCCGCATTTTTCAACGAGGAGGAACGCAATGAGCGATAAGAGAAAAGGTGTCAGCAGGCGCAAGGTCATCAAGGCCGGTGCCGCGGGCATAGTCGGCGCCGGTGTTGCACCAATGGTGTTTACCAGGGGGGTATGGGCGCAGGAGTTTCGCAACAATCCGACAGGTTCTGAAGTAACGTTTGGTTTCAATGTGCCCCAGACCGGGGCCTATGCCGATGAGGGCGCTGACGAGTTGCGCGCCTATGAACTTGCCGTCAAGCACATCAATGGCGAGGGTGACGGGGGGATGCTCAATACCATGCAGCCCCTGAGCCTGCAGGGAAATGGCATAAATGGCAAAAAGCTGGTTTATGTTACCGGTGATACGCAGACCAAGTCCGATGCGGCCCGTGACAGTGCCCGCAGGATGATCGAGCGTGACGGTGCCATCATGATCACCGGTGGTTCGTCGTCGGGTGTGGCGGTCGCAGTGCAGGCCCTGTGCCAGGAAATGGGCATAGTCTTCATGGCTGGCCTTACCCATTCCAACGACACGACCGGCAAGGACAAGCGCCGCTACGGTTTCCGTCATTTCTTCAACACCTACATGTCCGGGGCGGCCCTGGCACCGGTGCTTCTGGACGAATATGGGGCAGAGCGCAGGGCCTATCACCTGACCGCTGATTACAACTGGGGATGGTCCCAGGAGGGGTCACTGATTGATTCGACCGAAGCAATTGGCTGGGAAACGGTTTCGGCGGTTCGTACCCCATTGGGAGCCGGTGACTTTTCCCAGTATATCACGCCGGTCATCAATTCCGGTGCCGATGTGCTTATTCTGAACCATTACGGGCGCGATATGGTGAATTCCCTGACCCAGGCGGTTCAGTTCGGCCTTCGTGACCGCCAGGTCAATGGCAAGAACTTTGAAATCGTCGTGCCCCTGTTCTCTCGCCTGATGGCCCAGGGGGCCGGCGAAAACATCAAGGGCATTCTCGGTTCCACCAACTGGAACTGGTCCCTGCAGGATGAAGGTTCTCAGGCCTTCGTCAAGTCCTTTGGCGCCGAATATGGTTTCCCGCCATCCCAGGCGGCCCATACCTGTTACGTTCAGGCCCTGCTTTATGCGGATGCCTGCCAGCGGGTCGGAACCTTTTATCCGCCCGAGGTCATCAGGGCGCTTGAAGGCTTCAATTTCGACGGAATGGGCAATGGCCCCACCGAGTACAGGGCTGAAGACCACCAGTGCTTCAAGGATGTTCTCGTGGTGCGCGGAAACCAGAATCCGACTTCGGAGTTCGATCTTCTGGAAGTCGTGCAGGAGGTTCCGCGGGCCCAGGTCGAATATGACGCTTCGATCTTTGGCGGTGATCTCGGACCTTACGAGGTTTCTTGAAAATAGCATGTATGTGATTGCCGGGGCGGTTTTGCCGCCCCGGTATTGATTGGATCATAGCGGAGGGGGCCATGGACGCCATTCTGGTGCAATTGTTGAACGGTCTTGACAAGGGGGGGGCCTATGCGCTGATTGCGCTTGGGCTCACGCTGGTTTTCGGAACCTTGGGGGTGGTGAATTTTGCCCATGGGGCACTGTTCATGCTGGGTTCTTTCTGTGCCGTTGCCTTTCGGGAACTGCTTACCCTTGAACGGGTGGTCATAAGCGAAACCGAGCTTTCTCCCTGGGGAACGCCGCTGGAAATAAGAACCCCTTACGTGAACGAGATATTCGGCCCGTTCGGCAATGTGCTCATCGACTGGTCGGTGCCGGTTTCCATATTGATTGCAATACCCATAATGTTGCTGATCGGTGTTGCCATGGAGCGGGGGCTGATCAGGTTTTTCTACAAGCGCCCCCATGCGGAACAGATCCTGGTGACCTTTGGCCTGGCGATAGTCCTGGGAGAGATAATCAAGGTGATTTTCGGGGCCAATCCCATTCCCCAGCCCATGCCCGAGGCTCTGCGCGGTACTGCCGATGTGGGGGTCTTGTTCGGGATGGCACAAAACATGGTGACATATCCCTGGTGGCGGATGATCTATTTCCTGTTTTCCCTGGTTCTGATTGCGGGGGTGTTTGCCTTCTTGCGATACACCACCTTTGGAATGGTGGTCCGGGCCGGCATGGCCGATCGCGAAATGGTTGGCCTGCTGGGAGTCAATATCGACCGGCGCTTCACCGTGGTATTTGGAATTGCGGCGGTGGTGGCCGGCCTGGCCGGGGTCATGTACACGCCGATCCTGCCGCCGGTGAACACGCTTGGCATGGACTTTCTGGTGCTCAGTTTCGTCGTGGTTGTTGTTGGCGGCATGGGATCGCTGCCCGGGGCCGTGGCGGCCGGTTTTCTGCTTGGGATATTGCAGTCCTTTGCATCAATGCCCGAGGTCAAGGCGATTTTTCCGGGAATTGACCAG
>WFPQ01000069.1 GCA_015487515.1 Hyphomicrobiales bacterium
CCCGTCCCCCCTGGATCAGGGTGCCGCTGGCCAGCCAGCCCGCGATCAGCAGAACGAGCAGCAGGGCCGCCCCGTATGACATGATGTAACGCATGGTCTGACCCCTATTCCGCGGCGATCGGGTTGATTTCGTCCGGCTGGGCCAGAGCTATCAGTTCGTTCATATGGGTGGCAATGTGATCCCTGGCAACCCCAAGGCATGTGAGCCCGTGGTTCAATACCCAAAGATCGCCTTCCGAGAGGTCCCCGTTTCGCATCTCTTCTATCTTTTTCATTTCCCCCTCGATGCTGGCAATCCTTTCTTTCAGCCGCCGGCGGACCAGGGAAGCGGGCAGTTCGGAGGCGAAACGGGCAAACAGCAGGAATTCGGACCTGAAAACATCCTCGTCCAGGTCATTGAACAGGGAATTGCGAAAACTCTCCCGGCCTTCTTTGGTTATCGAATAGACCTTTTTGGCCGGGCGTCCGTCCTGCTGTTCGATCCGGCATTTTACCAGCCCCTCTTCTTCCAGCCGGGCCAGGGCCGGATAGATGGAGCCATAGGAGGCATCGACGAAATAGGCGAATTCACCCTCCGTTGACATTTTCCTGATTTCATAGCCGGTGGTTTCGTGCTTGTGCAGAATGGCAAGGCACAGGGTTTTTACGTTCATCTGGCTTAATCCGTTCCAATGGAGGTTTTTTCAAGGGTCTTGCTGCCTGGCTTTCATGGGGGTCTGGCGCGGTCCCAGGCGTCATTTGCTGATTCACTTCGCCTGGTTCAGCATTTACTTCGCCCGGTTCAACTGCCCGGGGCTGCTGCAGCCGGCCCGGTTCGAACATCCCGCCCCGGTATGCCCGGCCCGGCCTGGTCCGAGCGCCATGGTCCGGGTGTTCCGGTCCGGCTGTTCCGGTCCGGCCTGTACCAAAATCACCCCGGCCAATCCGGTCTGGTCCGTCCGCTCCCTGTTTAGTGTCTTTGCGATATATAACGCATGCAAATATGAAGATTTTATATATATCGGACCGGAGTATGTCAACGGAGTTTTCCGGTTCCTGTTCGAAAGTCTTGTCACCTGTTAAGTCCAGTTACCTGGTTAGTTGGATCCGGTTACCTGATTGCAAGTGAAAACGGCCGGGCAGGTTCCGGCCGTTTATCGTACTCTTGTCCTTGATTATCGCGATCTGGCACGAAATCCGGCTATTCGGCCGCCTCGTCCATGTTTTCCACCAGCCTGCTGTCCAGCAGCTGCCCGCTCTTGTAAAGGATCGGATAGGCAACGGCTGCAATCTGGGAATTCAGGTCCTTTAGGGCTCTCAGGGTTTCCAGGTGGATGTCGGAGCTTTCAAAACTGTCCTCGAATCCTTCCCTGAGGCGCTTTAAGTGTTTCTTTCGGCTCTTGCGTTCCTTGTTGGTCATGTTCGACTTTTCCTCGACCAGCAGGCGGGCGCATTCTATGTCCTTGGTCAGCAATACATTGAAGGCCACGGACATGTTTGCGATCACTCTTTCGTGCAGATCCTTCAGTTCATTCCATCCGGCCTTGGAGAATTTCAGTTTCTTCAAGCTTTTTGTCTTTGCAAGGTGCAGCAGTTTCTTGGATATTATATCCCCCGCCACCTCCAGGTTTATCGAATATTCGGTCAGTTCACGCACCCGGCGTGCCTGTCCCTTGCTCATCTTGTCCATGGGGATCTTGGCCGCATATCTTCTTATGTCGCTCAGGGCCGAATTTACCCCCTTGTCCATGTTCTGCAATTCCGCGATGCGTTCATGGTCTCCGCTTTCATAGAGTTCCATTACCGGCCGGGCCATCATTTCCACGATTTCACCCATTCTGAGCACTTCCCGTGTCAGGCTTGCAATGGCCATTTGCGGATTGTCCATGACCTTGTAATCCAGGGCACTTGCGGGCTTCATCGGGTCTTTGGCGCTGCCCGCCTTTGCATCCGGCAGCATTGCCTGCAGGGGTTTTTCCAGCATTCCGACGAAGGGCAGGGAGATGAACAGCAGCAATATGTTGAACGCCAGGTGCACGGAAACCAGCACCTGTCCGCCTTCAAAGCCTCCCAGCCATGAAATTGCCGGGCTGTTGTTCACTATCACTATGGCCAGGCCTGCCCCGGTTCCGCGCAGCAGCAGATTTCCCAGCGGCACCCGGCGCGCCTTGCTCGACATGCCCCGGGACAGCCAGATGGCCAGCAGGGCACTGCCCAGGTTGGCCCCCAGTATCAGGGAAATGCCGGCGGTTACCGGCAGGATTCCGATGGATACGAAGGTGACGAACATCAGGATTGCCGCCACGCTGGAATGCATGACGAAGGTTATGGCCGCCCCTGCAATAAAGGCGCCTATGTAGTCGGCTTCCAGATATCCGGAGATCGCGGGCAGAAAATCCCCGTCCCGGATGGGCTCCATTGCCTCTCCGATCAGGCGCAGGGCCAGCAATATGAAGGCAATTCCCAGCAATATCCGGCCCACCTGTCTGGCGGTCTGGCTTGGGGCCTTCAGGAACAGGTAGCCCCCGCCTGCCAGCAATACCGGTATCATCCAGCGCAGATCGAATGTCAGTACCTGGATCACCAGGGCCGAGCCGAAATCGGCCCCAAGGACCACCGCCAGTCCTCCGGCGGTTGTCAGCAGTCCCGAGGCACTGAGCCCGGCTGCCAGCAGGGCCGAGGCGGTGGCGCTTTGCAATATTACGGCCAGTGCTATTCCGGCCATGGCGGTGCGCAGTCTGTTGTCATTGTTATGGGTTATTATGCGTTTGAATCCGGGCCCCATTGCCCTTTCTATGCCGGTCTGCACCATGCGCACCGCGAACAGCAGCAGCATGGTGGCCCCGGTCAGGTTGAGCAGGAATATCAGGATTGCCATGGCTGTGCTCCCGCGGTTTTTCCGCTATGGGCCAGGGACTCCCGCAGGGCCGTGCCCTCCTGCGGGCCGGTGCCGTTTTGCCGTGGCTCTGGGCTTTGGTTTTTCATGTTCATTTGTGTTTCTTTTTTTTCCGCAAGGCGCTGTCCCGGCTTCTGTCATTCTCATCCCCGCCATCTTCGTTTCCGGGGCAGGGGGTCCTTTTTGCCCTCTTTCCGGATTCTTTCGGACCGGCCCGGTTTTTCATGTCACCTTCATCATTGTCGCTGACGATAACCTCTATGCCCCATTGCTCCATGGCCCTTGAAAATCTTTCTTCCAGGGGCCTGTCGGTTACGAAACAGTCAATGTCCGAAGGGGCGCATGCGATCATTGGCGCCCGCTGTCCCATCTTGGTGCTGTCGGCCAGCATGATGCACCTGTGAGCCTGCAGCGCGTAGGTATGGGCCAGTTCCGCTTCCAGCCGGTTGGTGAGCAGAAATCCCCGCTTCTCGTCAACTCCGGCGCTGGACAGGATGGCAATATCCAGGGTGAACTTTTCAATGAATTTCTGGGTGGCGGCCCCGAATGTTCCGCCCAGTTCGTCCTCCAGTTCTCCACCGGCCAGGAAAACCCGGTTCTGGTTGTGGTTCATCAATATCTGGGCCACCGATATGGAATTGGTCACTATGGTCAGGTCTTTCCTGGCCCTGAGGGCTTCGGCGGCAAAAATCGTTGTCGAGCCCACATCCATGAACAGCGAGGAGCCGTCCTCGATCATCTGGACCAGCCGGGCTGCCATTTTCAATTTTTGGTCTGCCTGTTCCCTCATGCGCATGTGGATGGGGGAGGCGCCCTGTTCCAGGGCCAGGTAGACCCCGCCATGGGCCCTTGAAACGCTTCCTTCCTTGGACAGTTTCTTTACGGTCCTGCGTACGGTTTCTTCCGAAACGTTCATGATGTCGGCCAGATGCGAGGTGCGGGCCGACCCGCCGAGCCGGCGCAGGGTTTCCAGCAGTTCCAGGGCCCTGTGGGTCTTGGGGTTCCCGGATTTTTTCTGATTCTGAGGGTTCTGGACGTTAAGACCCATGGGCATGGCCATTGTTGATTTTCAAGGATGGATGGATTCGACTAAAAACCACAAAACCGCATCGAAGTCGAGGTTTTTTGATTGAAAAATCATCAATTTTATGGGTATTTGTGGGTTTTGTGACGATTTGACGGCATTGACGGGCCCGCATGGAATTTTTTGACGGTTTTCATGGTTTTGAATTGCCCGGCAGCCAGCGTGTCTGCCCCTTGCAGCATGTCCGGCCCGGTCGCCTGGCCGTCTCCCTTGCCTTTATTGTCATGTTGGGGCAGTTCTTTTGCCATGCCGGGCCATGCCGGTCCGGGCCGGAGCCAGCAGAAAGGAAACTCCCTTGAGCCAAGCAGGAAATGTCCTGATCATCGTGATTGATCAATTACGTGCCGATTGCGTGGAAGGGGCCCTGGCAGAACATGTCGACCTGCCCCATATCAATGCCCTTGGAAGGGACGGGGCGACCTTTTCCTCCCATTTTTCCGTGGTCAACCCCTGTGGCCCGTCCCGTGCCAGCATCTTTACCGGCAGATATTCCATGAACCACCGCTCGGTCCGCAATGGAACTCCGCTTGCTTCGGGCATTGCCAACATCGCCCTTGAGGCGCGCAAGAAGGGCTATGAGCCCCTGCTGTTCGGCTATACCGACACCTCCCTTGACCCCCGCGACCTGCACCCCAGTGATCCCGATCTAAGGACCGATGAAAATGTCTTGCCCGGATTTCGCGAGATTCTGGAAATGCGCTGGCTTGGTTCCTATCCCTGGCGTGCCCATCTGCTGTCCCGGGGTCATGAGTTTTCCCGTCCCCGGGATGTTTACCTTCCCGTTCCCCGCTCTCCCGGCTTTCCGCCCCGGCCCGATGATCCGGCTCCCTTTGATGCGGCCGACAGCGGCACTGCCTTTTTGACCGACCGTTTCATTTCCGAAATGTCGGTGCGCACCGGTTCGGACTGGTTTGCCCTGCTCACCTATATC
>WFPQ01000070.1 GCA_015487515.1 Hyphomicrobiales bacterium
CGTCCTCCCCATCCCGGGGAGTTTTTGCATCTAGCAGAAAAGGGTGATGGGTCACGCTGATTTCAACGGGCGGCGCTCCTTCCCTGCTCTTCAGCCTGGCAATGGCATTGTCAAGACGAGTCAGTCCTATGAGGCACCAGGGGCATACCGGATCAGAAAATATATCTATGTGCGCCTGGTTGGCCATGCAATCTCACCCCTGGCAAATCAAAGCTCCCGACCCGTGGCAACCCGGCCCCTTGACGGCAGTATGACAACAAGCTGCCAGCTTCACTCCCGCCCAAACCATTGCAGCCGGCAAAAAACCAGGACGGACGCCGTCGGATGGCCGTCAGGAGCACAATCAGTGACCTAGTGCCTTGACGATATCCTCGGTCATTTTCTTGGCATCTGCAAACAACATCATCGTGTTGTCCCGGAAGAACAACTCGTTTTGCACCCCGGCATAACCGGCTGCCATGCCCCTTTTTATGAACAGGACGGTGCCCGCATTTTCCACATCCAGCACCGGCATGCCGTAAATGGGCGAGGTCTTGTCGGTTTTGGCAGCCGGATTGGTCACGTCATTGGCCCCGATAACGAAAGCCACGTCGGCCTGGGCAAATTCCGAATTTATGTCCTCTAGCTCGAACACCTCGTCATAGGGCACGTTGGCCTCGGCCAGCAGGACATTCATGTGACCCGGCATGCGCCCTGCAACGGGATGAATGGCATATTTTACTTCCACCCCTTCCCCCTTCAATATATCGGCCATTTCCCGCAATGCATGCTGGGCCTGGGCCACCGCCATTCCATAACCGGGAACGATGATAACTTTTGTGGCATTTTTCATCAGGAATGCCGCATCATCCGCCGCCCCCTGCTTTACCGGCCTTGTTTCTTCTTCTCCAGAACCCGCAGCAGCACTGTCACCACCAAATCCGCCAAGAATTACCGAGATGAAAGAACGGTTCATGGCCCGGCACATGATATAGGACAAAATGGCCCCCGACGACCCCACCAGCGCCCCGGTTATTATCAGGGCGCTGTTGCCAAGGGTGAAACCGATTCCGGCCGCTGCCCATCCCGAATAGGAATTGAGCATGGAAACCACCACCGGCATGTCGGCCCCGCCAATGGGAATTATCATCAAGACCCCAAGCACCAGTGCGATCAGTGTTATGGTCCAGAAAATCCACCCGGCACTGGTAATGGTGAACTGCCATATCAGATAAGCCAGCAGCACCGCCAGGGCAATGTGCAAAACATGGCGCATGGGCAGAATTATCGGTTTACCCGACATGCGCCCATCCAGCTTGGCAAAGGCTATTACCGAACCGGTAAAGGTAAAGGCCCCTATTGCCGCCCCAAGGCTCATTTCGATCAATGCCTGCCCATAGATGTTTCCGGGCTGCCCGATGCCAAAGGCACCGGGAGCATAAAAGGCCGCCGCCGCCACAAAGACCGCCGCCAGCCCGACCAGGGAATGGAAGGCGGCCACCAGCTGGGGCATGTCGGTCATGGCGATCCGCCTGGCCATCACGGCACCGATAATGCCACCAATGGCCAGTCCGCCGGCAATCAGGCCCCAGGACAGGGCGTCATCCGGCCCCGCCACCCCAAGAGTGGTCAAGATGGCAATGGTCATGCCCACCATGCCGAAAAGGTTGCCCCGGCGCGAAGAGGCCGGCGAGGAAAGACCCCTGAGGGCCAGAATGAACAAGGCTCCGGCAAGCAGGTAAAGCAGCGCGGCAATGTTTGGCGAAATCATGTCCGGCTAGTCCTTTTTCTTGTACATGGAAAGCATGCGCTGGGTTACCAGGAATCCGCCGAATATGTTTATCGAGGCCAGGATCAGCGCCACGAAACCGAACCCCTTGGCCACCCAGCTGTCATCCCCCACCAGGGCCACGCCGACTGCTGTCAATGCCCCCACCACGATCACCGAACTGATGGCATTGGTCACCGCCATCAACGGCGTGTGCAGGGCAGGGGTTACGCTCCAGACCACGAAATAACCAACAAAAATCGCCAGTACGAAAATTGATACCTGGAAAATGAACGGATCGATCTGTTCCATTATTTTTCTCCCCCCGGTTTTGCTC
>WFPQ01000071.1 GCA_015487515.1 Hyphomicrobiales bacterium
CCTTTTCAGACTCCGGCACGAGGCTCATGGCAATTCCACAAAGCCGGATGTATCCAGTCCAAGCTCCCTTGCCGTTGCAACAATGTCTTTTACGCTCCGGCGTGGCAGAATTATGCCACGCAAGCCATATTCCTCTTCGTGCTGACGTTCCATTTCGCCCGGCACCAGGATATCCCGGCCGGGGGCAATGGGCGTGGAATTGTGAACCTGGCGGACGATTTCATCCACATCGGCCCCGAAATCATCCGGATTCCTGAAAGCGGCAATGTCGATGGCGATGAAAAACTGCCCGTCCCGGCCGGCAACCGGACCGTTGACCATGTCACCAAGGGCGGTTCCATAACTTGCCCCCGAAAGCAGGGTGGAAAGCATGCCGACCATCATGGCCAGGGCCATGCCCTTGTGGCCTCCGGCCGGCTGAATCAGGCCATCAAGGGCAATTGCGGCATCGGTTGTGGGGTTGCCATTCTCATCAAGGGCCCAGCCACCGGGAATTGGCAAGCCCTTTTGATGATAAACCCTTATCTTGCCGTGGGCCGTTGCCCCAAACGCCAGATCCATAACCACCGGTTCCTCCTTGAGGGCGGGAATGGCAATGGAAACCGGGTTCATGCCGACAATCTTGTCGCGGCCGCCAATCGGGGCCATGGTGGGCAGGGCATTGGATCCGACAATCCCTATCATGCCGTTTCTTGCAGCGCGCAGGGTATACCAGTCCAGGGCACCGCAATGATTGGAACCACGAAGGGCCGCAAGGGCAATGCCATTTTGCGAGGCGGATTCCATTGCCAGGTCCATGGCAAAAGAAGCGCCTATCTGACCCATATTATTGTTGCCATCAACAAGGATTGACCCTCTCCTGGAAGAAACCACAAAGGGAATGGCAGCAGGGTCAACCCCACCCCTGACAAGCTTGTGAACATAGTCGGGAATACGCAGAACTCCATGGGAATGCACGCCGCGCAGATCCGCATGTACCAGGGAAGAAGCCAGCAGCCGGGCATTTTCGGCGCTCATTCCGCAGGCTGCAAAAATAGCTTGCGCCATCCTGGTCAGGGGTTCTTTTGCGATACGAATATCGGATTCTGTCACGGGATAATCCGCCATGCCTAATTCCCTTCGGGGCCAGCCCCCCGGTGCGCTCTCATCCGAACGGTGCTGGTGGTAACAAATTCTTCTCCGGCGGCCAATCTCAGGCAGGTTTTCAGCCCTTCCCTGGCCATGGGATTTTGATCAGAACAGGAAATCTGGGGGCCGAGGTCAAATGCCCCGGCCACCGCCTCGAGACCAAGGGTTCTGAAATTTCCTGAGAACGGGGCTTCCTGGCGTCCGCAATTGCTGAGCCAGATCACCAGCGAGGGCAAGATGCCGGCATCATAGCCATATAAAAGTTCATACCCTTCACTGACGTAGTGCAATTTGACCTCTCCTGCCGGTGCCGCAATCTGAACAAGGGATTCACAAGGGTATTCGGGGGGAAGACTGGTCATGTCCAGCATGGAGCCTTCGACAAGGGGAACCTGTTCAAGGGAAGCAAAGCGCGAGTTCAGCGCAACGGGAGCATTGCTTTGAATGAGAGAAACCGGATAGGTCCAGCCCGGCCCGTCAGTCATGACGTGCAGTTCAAGGGAGCCGGGCTGGTCAGGAAGAACAAAACAGGGATGCAGCGACAGGGGGAAAACAACGTCGGAGCGGGCAATTATGCTCAGATCAACCTCATATCCGGGACCATCAGCCAACAGGCGGACCCGCCGCGAAATCTCTGAAAACGGATGAGACCGGGGAAGCCGGCATCTCATGCCGCCCGAGGCAGGATTGTCCTGGTCGACCCAGACTTCCCACAAATTGTTCGGCCCATGACCATGAAACCAGGAATCGCCGGCAATTGGCAAGGCCGGATCCCGCTTCCAGTCATCGGGCAGGTTTTCACTGAAACGGGGAGCACCGTAAGGCGCACAGACGAAATCCCCGCAAAGGTTGCGGATCAGGGGCAACCAGTCTTTGGAACCGGGATCGTCCCGCCATTGGGGGCAGGTAAGGGGGTTGATGGAAGAAAGGCCGGGCAGAGCAAAGTCGGCCGGGCCAATCATGCCACCACGGGCCTGCAGGTCCAGGTTTCCATGTTCCCCATGCAAACGAGAAGTGCTGCTCACCGGCTCCGCCCATCATAAAGTGGAAAGGCACTGGCATCGACATCAAATGTTTCTATCTGCCCAAGCTCGTGTTCCGTCACATAAATCCTGTTTTGCCCATCCGGCCCGAAGGCAACATTGGTCGGAGCCCGGCCAGCCGTTCTTATGCGGTCAACGACCTTTCCCTGCGGAGATACAACCGCCACGACCCCCTCCCCGTAGACCGTGCACCAGAGTCGTCCGTCCCGGGAAAAGGCCATGCCGTCGGGGCCGCGAAAACCCCCGGGCCAATCAGGGGAAAGTATGTTGGAAAATTTTTGCCTTTTTCCCGTAACTCGCCCTTTTGCGACGGCATAGCGAAAAATATCGCCACTTATCATCTCGTTTACATAAAGGTAGCCGTCAGGACCAAAGGCTATGCCATTGGCAAAACGCAGGCCATCATCAATGGCCCTAATCTTGAGGCCTGCAAGATCAATCTCCCAGAGCTTGCCGTCAAAAGTGGCAGTTTGCCAATCCGGACGAGGGGCACCATCAAGAACCCAGTCGCCCATGGTCATGCCGCTATCGGTCATGTAAAGCAGGCCGCCGGAAGAAAAACACAGGTCATTGGGCAGCAAGAATTCCCCGCCATCGCCACCGACGGCAATGGTTTCAACCACTGCATCCGGACCCACCCTGAGCAGGGCCGCAGGCACCGTATCGGCAACCCAGACAATCCCGTCCCTGTCAATGCAAAGACCATTGGGACAACCGGCAGGGGCAAGCTGACGGGAACTGCCCCCATCCATCGTGACAAAGGTTATGCCATTGCGTGGCGGGGCCATTTCGACACAAAGCCAGCCACCATCAGGATGCAATCTGGGGGTTTCGGGGGCACCAAGGCCGGTTGCAAATATTGCCATTTCCAAAAACTCCTCAAATATCAAGGTGTTGGCGCTTCGAGTGGCAAAACCCCCATGTCCTTCAGGTCAGACCAGAGGCCATCGGGGATCTGTTCGGTAAAGGAATCCACGTTGTCAGTGACATGCGCTACGGTACGCGGCCCCATCAGGACACTGGCAACGGCACCGTGATGAAGGGGAAACTGAATGGCCGCCGCCTTCATGGAAACCCCATGCTCGCGACAGATGTTGTTGATCATCGTGGCACGTTGAATGATTTCGGGGGGAGCGGGAACATAGTTGAAGGTGACATTTTGCGTCCAGCTGGAAATGTCCTTGCCCGTCGAGGAAACATCGCCGATGGAGGCAGGGTCGGGATGGGATAAAATCCCGCTGTTATATACTCCGCCAATGATAAGGGAAATTCCCCTGCGCTCGCATAGTGGCAACAGGCCGGGCAATGCCGACTGGTCCAGGAGCGAATAACGGCCGGCAAGCAAAAAACAGTCAAAGTCAGCACGATCAGCAAAATCAGCCAGCATTTCCCACTGGTTCATTCCGCAACCAATTGCGCCAATAACCCCCTGGTCCCTGAGATCGCAAAGGGCGCGAAAAGCCCCGTCTATCGCCTCGTCGGGATAAAGATCCGGATCATGAATATGAATACAGTCAAACCGGTCAAGCCCGGTCCTTTCAAGACTGGCCTCAAGGGAGCGGTGGACCCCGTCCCCGGTGAAATCGAAATAGGGACGAACCGGGTCGGTGCCCTTGTAAAGCTGCTCGTCATCCCAGATCACCATGACGTCTTCACGGGACGAGGGAGTTGCAGGATCAGCAGGGTCGAGCAGAAGACGGCCAACCTTGGTCGAAACGAATATCTGATCGCGGGGCAGATCCCTGATGGCAAGACCCACATTGCGCTCTGCATTGCCATATCCGTAGACCGGGGCAAGATCGAAAAACCTCAACCCGGACCTAAAGGCCCTTTCTATGACCCCGGCCACATCTTCCCTGGAGACAGGCTCGTAAAGACCGCCAAGGGGATTGGTTCCAAGTCCCAGAACCGGAAGCTGCAAGCCAGTGCTCCCAATCTGGCGGGTTTCCCTGATATCCACTTTTCCTCCCTGAAAATGCGCCAAGACCCCGGCAGGACAGGAAAATGCAACAAATACATTGCGGCATCCCGCCACCAAAAGCTCCTTTCACAAAAAGGCAAGCCATTGAAAAAACCAGCCCGGATCAGCCGGAGCGAAGGCTGTTACCTTCATTTGGTATGATCAAAAATATTGATATTGTCAACCGTCATCGCAACAGTTTCTATGGAACCTGCAACAATAATTTGAAATTTATACGTACAACCGCCTTGTTTTGAAGGAGAAAATCCAAAGCAGCTGGAACAGGTCAAGACAAAAATATCGCATGGCACCATGGAATATCAACGGTACTCGAATTTGGTATTACAACTATGCGAAGTACATCAATGATATTGCGCGCCAGGAATCTAGAACAATATGCAGGCCGGACCGGGCAATTGCACCCCATGCCCAGAAAAACCGAGCCGCCCGCTTTCAGGGTCACGAAAAAAACCGGTCAGGCAATTTTCCTGCTGATTGGCGACAACAAGATGACGACCGCTGGCGGAAATCGAAATATCCCGAGGACCCTGGCCGCCACTTGCAATTTTCTGCACGGGGGAAAGCATGCCGCTTTCACGTTCAACGGCAAATACGGCAATCATGGAACGGGCCCGCTCGGAGACATAAAGGAACCTGCCATCCGGCGAAAGCTTGATGGCCGCTCCGGAATCGACGGCCCCGTCCAGCACATCGAAGGCCCGCACCGCCTGAATCCGGTTCCAGAACTGCAAGTTTCTCCGCAAGACAA
>WFPQ01000072.1 GCA_015487515.1 Hyphomicrobiales bacterium
ACGTCTTGTTTGAAAGCCTTAGGCTTATTGTTGCGCAGAACCTTGTTATTGCAAGCCGGCTGCCATATCTGTTGGCATGCACCCGCCATATTGGTGATTTGGAGAAGTGACATGATTTTATCCGTTCAGGATGGCCTGGTTTACCTGATGGTTGTGACCGCAGCAGCAGACAGGGCGCTAAGCGACGAGGAATTGACCCGGATGAGCATGCTGGTGGAAAGGTTGCCAATTTTCAGGGACTACAACAGGGACAGGCTGCCTGCGGTGGCGGCGGAATGTACCGATCTCTTGTCCGGCATCGGCATTGAAGGAGTGCTTGAACTGGTCATTTCAAAACTTCCCGAACACCTGCATGATACGGCCTACGCCCTGGCGGTGGAGATCGCCGCGGCCGACCTTGATGTCAAGCAGGAGGAACTGCGCTGGCTCGAAATGGTCCGCGATGCCCTTGACATTGACCGTCTTACCACCGCGGCAATCGAGGTGGCGGCGCGGGCCCGTTTGCGCAAGGCCTGAATGACCTGCTCTCGCCATGGCTCTTTCCGGCTGTTTTGCCGGCCGTATTCCCGATCACGTCCTGGCGATATCTGGTTACCGGTTTTTGAATGGTATCCGGCTGACTTTGGGTATAGAGCATGAATGGCTGGCGGGTTGTCCTGCCGGCAGGGCTGCAGATGCCGCTTTTGATTTTTTACATTTTGCATGAAGGAAAATGAAATGGAATTCTTTGGTTTGAGTGAGGGCACGTTCCGCTTTTTGCTGTTTGTCTCCATATTCCTGACAATGTCCATTGCAGAGGCCATGATGCCGCGCCGCCGCCGCCGTTTCAGCCGGGCCAGGCGCTGGACGACCAATCTTGGCATCATGCTTTCCGATTATGTCCTGGTGGTTGCCGTCACTTTCATTGTTCCCGTAACGGCGCTCATTACCGCCCTCTGGGCCGAGGCAAATGGCTGGGGCCTGCTGAATTTCCTTGAAATGCCGGTCTGGCTGGAATGGCTGATTGCAATCCTGGTGCTTGATCTGGTCATCTGGGCCCAGCACCTTGTCACCCATAAGGTTCCCCTGTTGTGGCGTTTTCACCGGGTTCACCATTCCGACCTGGAAATGGATGCATCGACCGCGATCCGTTTTCATCCGGTAGAAATAGTCTTTTCGATTTTTGTAAAGTCTGCCGCGGTTTTGCTGCTGGGCCCGGCAGCAGCGGCCGTGGTTGTTTTCGAGGCACTGGTAAACGGCTCCGCCCTGTTCAACCATGCCAATTTCAAATTGCCGAAAATGCTTGATGCCATAGTCAGAAAGATTTTTGTCACCCCGGACATGCATCGGGTCCACCATTCTGTGCATCCCCATGAAACCGACAGCAATTACGGGTTTTTCCTTTCCATCTGGGATCAACTGTTCGGCACCTATATTTCCCAGCCCAGGGATGGGCACGAGCAGATGGCGGTTGGTTTGAATAAATGGCGGGACGAATCGCCAACCCGCTGGACCTGGACGATCTTGCTGCCCTTTCATGAACCGGAATCAACGGGCAGTCCCGGTAAAAAAACCCCGCCCGGTCAATAAAAGCCAATGGGAAACCAGCGCAGGTACAGTTCGTCCATTGTTCCATTTCGCTTAAGGCGGGCCATGGCATAGTTTATTGCCCGTCTTATCTTGTCCTGCCCCGGGGGCAGGGCAATGGCCAGCCCCTGGCCGAACAGGGCAGGGTTGAAATAGGCCTTTCCGGCGAATTCGCAGCAATTGCTGTTCTGCCTCATCCAGATCGAGGCCCGCAATCCGTCGCCGAAGAAGGCATAAACCTCGTTGTTTTTCAAAGCCTCAAGTGCCATGAATTCGTCTTCATAGGTAACGGCCTCGGCCCCGGGCAGATAGCGGCGCACAAATTCAAGGTGGGCCGACCCGGCCCTGACCCCGATGGCTTTTCCCTTCAATAGCTCCACGTCAAACCCTTCGGCCTTTTCCCTGCCGGTTACAAAACGTCCTGGCAGCATCATGTAAATTTGTGAAAAATCGAAGCGGTCGCCATTTTCCGGGCTTATTGCCAGCCCCGCTATCAGGGCATCACCCTGAAAATCCTCCAGGGCGTCCCTTGCCTGTTCCCATGGCCAGACCTGCATGGTGCATACTATCTCCAGATTGTCACAAATAGCATTGGCCAGGTCGATATTGAACCCGATCAGCCTGCCCGATGCGTCCTTGTAGTTGAAGGGCGGATAATCGGCGGTGGTCAGGAACCTGATTGTGGCAATGCCGCTCAGATCCGGCACCTGCTCCCTGGCGCTGGGATCAAAGTTATTGGGGATGACCTGCCCACCGGCGATGGTGGAAAAGGCCAGCACGATAATGAGTGCCAGCCCGGCAGCAGGTGTTTTCATGGTGGCAACAAGATTCATTTCAACTCTGATTTCTTTTAAGGCTTTCAAGATTCACTTTGGTCAGGTTGGCAATGCCGTTTTGATTTGCTGTTAAAATTCGAAGTCACCTGAAAATTGAGCGGTTGAAAAACTATGCCCGCTAAACGAAGGATGATACAAGGGCGGATATAATTTTAAAGCATGTTCAACTGTTCAGGTATGAATTGCCGGTAATGTCCCCCATTGATTTGACAAGATCTGTACTTGGCAGTGCCTGCAACAGCGACAGGCAGGCCCGGGCCCTGCTGGAGCAGGCCCTGCTGGCCGAAACCGAGCCCCTGTTGTATTTTTCCATTCATCTTGATATCGACGAGGCGGTGATTTATCAGCGTGCGGCAGGCTGGTGCGGGCTGGCCTTCAGCAAGACCATTCCCTCCCAGGTGCCTGCAAGGCCGGCAATTTCCCGTATTGATGCAATAGCATTCGTCAAGACCATAAGGGCAAGATTGTTTGACCGGGACATTTTGTTCACTTCGGCCGGGTTCAGTGATATTTTGCGGATTCGCGAGCAACTGGCCCTGCAGCCTGACCTTTGCAACCGCATCTGCCTTGTGCCGCCAAGGGCCGTTCGGGTTGGCCTGGCCGACCGTTGCGCCCCGCTTCTGCTGGAACACGCCCGCACCCGCCTTGCCCGCCGGTGGCCCTATGCCAGCGCCCACCTTGAACTGTCCCTGGTCTCCAGAATCATATTCGTGATCTGTCTGTTGGCAGTGATTTTCCTTGCGGCCCTTGCTCCCCTGCTGCTGCATCCCGTCCTGGTGCCGTTCCTGGCCTTCGTCATTCTTGTACCGGCCCTGTTTCGCCTGGTGGCTGCCCTTTCCTCTACGGCCGCAGACAAGGATCCCGTTATGATTCCCCTGCCTGACCAGGACCTGCCTCACTATACGGTTCTCATTCCCCTAAAGGACGAGGCTCACATGGTCGCCCAGCTGGTTGGCGCCATGAACCGCCTTGATTACCCCGGGGAGAAGCTGGATATAAAATTCGTGGTGGAATCAAAAAGTCGTCGCACCCTGGAAAAAGTCGCCGAACATCTCGACAATTCCGCGTTCGAACTTATCATAGTTCCCCAGCAGGAGCCCTATACCAAGCCCAAGGCGCTCAACTATGCGCTGCCCCTGGCCCGGGGTGAACTGATCGTCATATACGATGCCGAGGACATTCCCGAGCCCGACCAGTTGCGAAAGGCTGCCGCCCGGTTTTACGAGGATCCCGGCCTTGATTGTCTCCAGGCCGAACTGGTGATCGAAAACAGCAGTGAAAACTGGCTTTCTGCCTTGTTTTGTGCCGAATATGCCGGCCTGTTCGGCCTGGTTCTGCCAGCCCTGTCGCGCTGGAACATGCCCCTGCCGCTCGGGGGGACATCCAATCATTTCCGCCTCAAGTCCCTGCGCGAGGTCGGGGGCTGGGATGCCTTCAATGTCACGGAGGATGCCGACCTTGGCATCAGGCTGAGCCGCCTGCGCTATCGCACCGGCACCTTTTCCTCTCGCACCTTCGAGGAGGCACCCATTACCTACGGAAGCTGGATAGCCCAGCGCACCAGGTGGATGAAGGGATGGATGCAGACATTCATAGTGCACAACCGCTATC
Organism: Hyphomicrobiales bacterium; assembly: GCA_015487515.1. Classification (GTDB taxonomy): domain Bacteria; phylum Pseudomonadota; class Alphaproteobacteria; order Rhizobiales; family Devosiaceae; genus DROE01. Next base: position 4,014 of record WFPQ01000072.1, read on the forward strand.
CCTTGAAGTTCCTGCATGACATAGGGTGGAAAAACTTTCTGGTTTTCCAGGCTTTTGTTGGCGGCATGATAATAAGCGCACCCCTTCATACCCTGTTTGCCATGATGCTGGCATTCAGGTTCTTTGCCGGACAGGGGCTTGGTCTTGCCCCCGTCGGACCGTGGAGCGCCATGCTTTTGACCATCCTGCTGGTTGGCTATGGTGCCGCCATCATTGTTTCTACCCTTGGTCTTAAAAGGCTGGGCATGCTCAGGCTGGCCCCGTATCAGTTGCTGTTTCCTTTCTATTGGGTCCTGAATTCAGTTGCCGCTGTCCTGGCCATGTATGAATTGTTTGCCCGGCCCTATTTCTGGGCCAAGACCCGCCACGGCATGACCAGGCTTGCCCGCGGCACTAACCTTTAAACGGCCACTCCCATATATTTTCTATGCTTGTCCTCTTTATTGAAGGGCTGGGGTTTCATGTTTTGAATAAAGAGGGCTGAAATCTTGTCCAAACCGGAAGTCCGCCTGAAATAGCGGCAAAAATGGCCCTGAAGTGGTCTGCAAGAGACATGATATGACGATATTGCATGATGTCAGCGTGCAGGTGCAACCCCATTGCCCCCTTGTTTGTGATGCTTGATTGTTTGCATAACAGGTTGTTTTTATGGTTCTTTTCAAATCATGTCCTTTGGATGCGCCTGTTGTTGCGCAGGAATCGGACAGATTTTTTGCCTGCACCGGTAATCCGCCTTGGCAAGCGGTCGACTTTATGCAAACCTGTGGGTACCGCAAAAAGGCTCGGACCTGCCACACCTGTCTCCCGAAACGTTTTGGATTCCAAAACGTTTTGGATTTTTGATATGATGGCGGCGCCACCCTGATTCTGTGGCTTGCCATCTGATCGCGGCCGCCATTCTGTCTGGCGGTCTGATCGTGTGCCGGTCACCGGCCTGTGGTTTAACGAGTGCCGGCAGCAGATATTGTTTGCCGACCATGTGCTTAATGGGAGGAATTGATATGCACAGTAAATTATTGGCGGGAATATCCGCTGCAGCTATGGTTCTGGCTTCGATGGGCGGGGCCAATGCCATGTCCAACCTTTCCGGTCAGACCCTTTCCATATTTGGCCCCTGGCTCACTGCCGACCAGGAGAATTTTGAACAGGTTCTCAAGCTGTTTGAAGAAAAAACCGGTGCTGTTGTCGAATATGCCGGCTCTGACAGTTTTGAACAGCAGATCGTCATTGATACCCAGGCGGGCTCCCCTCCTAACATTGCGGTATTTCCCCAGCCCGGTCTTGCAGCCGACCTTGCGGCAAAGGGGCTTCTTACTCCCCTGGGCTCTGACGTGGCCGACATAGTTCTGAACAATTATGCGGCTGGCCAGTCCTGGGTTGACCTGTCCAGCTATCCGGACCAGAACGGCGAGACGCAGATGTTCGCATTTCCCTTCAAGGCCGACGTCAAGTCCCTGGTCTGGTATTCGCCTGATAACTTTGCCGATGCCGGTTACGAGGTTCCCCAGACCATGGAAGAACTGATTGCGCTTACCGATCAGATCGTTGCCGATGGCGGCACTCCCTGGTGCATTGGTCTTGGTTCGGGCGGTGCAACGGGCTGGCCTGCGACCGACTGGGTAGAAGACCTGATGCTGCGCACCCAGCCCCCGGAAGTATATGACCAGTGGGTAACCAACGAAATTCCGTTCAACGATCCCCGTGTGGTTGCCGCCATTGAGGCTTTTGGTGCATTTGCCAAGAATGACGCTTATGTGGATGGCGGAGCGGCAGCCGTTGGAACCACCGATTTCCGTGACAGCCCCAAGGGTCTGTTCACGGTTCCGCCCAAATGCTACCTGCATCGCCAGGCTTCGTTCATTCCTGCCTTCTTCCCCGAAGGCACCGAGCTTGGAACCGATGCCGACTTCTTCTATTTCCCGCCCTACGAGGAAAAAGATCTGGGCCGTCCGGTTCTTGGCGGTGGTACTTTGTTTGCCATCACCGACGACAGCGAAGCTGCCCAGGCCTTTATCCGTTTCCTTGGCGAAGCCGAAACCCAGGAAGTATGGATGGGGCTTGAAGGTTTCCTTACACCCCATACAGGTGTCGATCCGGCAAAATATGCCAATGATACCCTTCGCAGCCTCGGCCAGATACTGGCTTCTGCCACCACGTTCCGTTTCGATGGTTCTGACCTGATGCCCGGAGCCATAGGTGCCGGCACTTTCTGGACCGGAATGGTCGATTATGTTTCCGGTGCAGACGCCCAGTCCGTGGCCGATGCCATCCAGGAAAGCTGGGACGCCATCAAGTAAGTCACATCAATGCCTGGTGTTTGACAGAATGGACATCAGGCAGCAAGAATTGTTCCGGCGCATCAATTGCGCCGGAACATCCCTGTCCGGGCTCTGGCTGTTCCTGCTGGAATTTGTAAAAGGCTCGGCCGAACGCTGCGGGGGTCCGTTGCACAGGGTCCTTAGGGGTTCGGCCGCATTCCCGGACTGGCTGCACGGGATTTGAATGCATAGGGTTTGATTACATAGGGTTTGATTACATAGGGGTTGAGGGGGCCATATGTTTGAACAGATTTTGAACGCGACGATAACCGTGATCATAGGGGTTGGCGCGGCCCTGGCCTATTTCTGGGGCAGCAACTGGCTGCTGGACAGGTTCCTGCTGACCGGCCCCGACGCTTCACCCGCCCAGACCATCAGGCGCGATCGGGCCCGCTCATCCATAAGGCCGTGGCTGTTCCTGTTTCCGGCCCTGCTGTTTTTGAGTGTTTTCCTGATTTATCCGGTTTTTGAAACCCTTCGCCTCAGTTTCATGGATGCCAGCAGCAGGAAGTTCATTGGCATTTCAAACTATCTCTGGGCCTTCCAGGACCGGGTGTTCCTGCAATCCATATTCAACAATCTCCTGTGGCTGCTTGTGGTTCCTGCCGCGTCCACGGCCATTGGCCTGCTGATTGCGGTGATTGCCGATCGCCTGTGGTGGGGCAATATTGCCAAGTCACTCATATTCATGC
>WFPQ01000073.1 GCA_015487515.1 Hyphomicrobiales bacterium
GCCCGAAATATCATCTCCGGAAACAAGATGGCGCAGGATCCCTGGCGCCATCCCTTCCCGGTTGAACAAGCCCGCCGGCGCGAGGCATAACAAGCCCGCCGGCGCCAGGCATAACAAGCCCGCCGGCGCCAGGCACAACAATATACTCGGAAGCACAAGGTCAAAAATACCTTTACCAAACCTTTTTGGAGCCACTCGATGGGGCCTGAATTTTTCCGTGACGGATTTTTTGCGGAATATCGGCAAACCATTCCACAAGCTGATAATAGATGTCACGCTTGAAGGGAATGACCATCCCGGGAAGATTTTCCAGTTCTTCCCAGCGCCATTCACAAAATTCCGCCCCGTGGGCTCCCCCGTCCGGCTCCAGAATATTTATCTCGCTTTCATCGCCCACAAAAAGCATGGCAAACCACATTTGCCGCTGCCCGGCGAATTTCCCCTTCATCAGCCTTTTGGCAACCTCAGGGGGAAAATCATAGGTCAGCCATTCTGGCGCTCTTGCTATCAGGCGGATTGAAACTATGGATGTCTCTTCCCTAAGTTCCCGAATTGCCCCTGCCAGCGGTTCTTCATTCTTGTCAATTCCCCCCTGGGGCATTTGCCATGGATTGCCCTGGTCCTGTCCGACAAGTTCGGAAGCCGGCAAATCGTTGCGTCGCCCCACGAACACCTTTCCCTTGGAATTGAACAGGGCAACCCCTGCACAGGGTCGATAGGGCTTGTTTTTTTTCCTGGTTCCGCCGGCCATTCAGAAATCTTTCCCGCAAAGTGCCTTTTTTGAAATCTTTCCGCCCTGGTCCGGGCCATGGCCCCTGCTCACTTGATCACTTTCATCAATGCGCTCAACGGAACCAGTTCCACCCCTTCATCCTCGAGCCGGGCCACCCAGGATATTACGGTATTGATGGAAATGGGCAGGGCCGAAACAATTCCTATTGCCTGCCCCTCCTGCCGGGCCGTTTCCAGCAATGACTGCAACTGGTCAAGAATGGCGGAACGGGAAGGATTTTGATCCAGCACGAAAGAGGCCCTGGCAAAGGGAACCCTGTTGGCAATGGCCAGTTGCCTTGAAAGGGAACGGTTCGAACTGCCATCATCCAGATAGGCAATTCCCCTTGTTCCCAGTTCTTCCATGAACGGGGCCATGTCATTGGCTGAAGCCGTGAAACGGGCCCCCATATTGTTGACCATTCCCATATAGCCGCCGGTCCTTGCCATGAGCCAGAACAGGCGATCCAGATTCTTGCGCGCCGTAACTCCGGTCAGCAACGTATGGGGGCCTGGATCCGAATTGGGATAGTCAAAGGGTTCCATGGGGATTTCCAGCAGGTATTCGTGCCCCCCCGATCGGGCAGCGGCCGTAGTGCGCTGCAAAGATCGCCCATAGGGAGCAAAGGCCAGGGTTATGTTGTCGGGCAGGGTTGCAATTGCCTCAAGGGTAGCACTCTCATTGATGCCCAGGCCGCTGACAACTATGGCCACAAGCGGCCGGCCCGCCGCCGACTGGGGAGTTATGGAGGGTCGCGAATAGGCTTCGAACGGAGTTTTGCCATTGGGCCCGATCCTTGGAATGGGTCCGTTCCGGGTTTCTTCGCTGAGTTCTATCAGATTTCCCTGCTCATCCCGCCGTTCCGAAGCGGTTTCAATCTCCACCCCGGCACCATCGACCACGATCACCTCCGGTTCCACAGGCTGATCGGAAACGATCATGGGAGAACTGCCTGGCGGGGTCGAAATCTGCCGGGCAACCGGATTGGAGTTTATCGTGCTGCCTATGGGTACTTCGATTACCGGCTGCCCGCCCATCGGGTCATCGACCAGCAGGATACGGGCCACGAAACCGGCAATGATCAGACCGGCAAGGCCAAAGAATATCCTGCCAAGCGGCAACCGGCGTAGCCCATGGGGCGCGCGCAGGACAAATCCTGTACGCTTTTTCCTGCCCAATGGTGAACCAAGATCATCTGCCACGAATACCACCTCGAATGACCATTGTCCTTAACGAATCAGATCCCGGACGAATCAGATTCCGCGCCATGATTCTAGCACATGCCCGAACAAAATATGCTGACGCAGAATGTATGAAACGGCAGGTCCCGGCCCTAACCGTTCGGATCGGGCGGAAAAGCCTCGTTGCTCTCCTTGCCCAGAATCAGGTCAATGGCATAATTGAGCTGGGTATCAAGGGAGCGGTCCGTCGGAACATAGACCGAAGAACCGGTGGTTGCTTCATCTTCACTGCCACCCCCGATCTGCCCGTCCAGGGCCGCCTCGCCGATTATTTCATCCCTTCCGCCAAATTCGATGGGAACATTTTGCAAGACTTCAATGTCCGGATGAATTCCCGTTGCCTGAATCGAGCGGTTGGAGGGGGTATAATAGCGTGAAGTGGTAAGCCGCATGGCCCCGTTTTCACCAAGGGAAATTATCAGCTGCACCGACCCCTTGCCAAAAGAGCGGGTACCGATGATGGTGGCCCGCTTTTGATCCTGCAATGCACCGGCCACGATTTCGGCAGCAGAAGCAGAACCGCCATTTATCAATACTATCAGTGGCACATCGGCAATCAGCTTGTCCAGTTCATCGGGCTGGGCATCATACCGCGCACTTTCCTGTTCGGTGCGCCCCCGGGTCAGCAATATGGCCCCCCGCGACAAAAACGCATCCGCCACCAGTACCGCCTGATCCACCAGCCCGCCGGGATTGTTGCGCAAATCCAGGATCAGGCCCTTGGGCAATTCGCCCTCTCTTTCCTCGATCATTCCCCTTATGGCCTCTTCGATTCCGGGATAGGCCTGTTCGCTGAAGCCCTGCAACCGCATGATGCCCACTTCCTGTTCCAGGAGCCAGCGCACGGCCCGCAGGGGAATGCGATCCCGTATCAGGGTTATGTCAAATGGATCCGGCACCCCGTTTCTTACAACGGTGACCGTTATCGGATTTCCGACAGTTCCGCGCATCCTGGAAATGGTTTCATCCATTCCCTGGCCCAGAATGGCCTCACCATCTATCCTTATGATGAAGTCATCGGCCTGCAATCCGGCTCGTTCGGCCGGGGTATCGGGAATGGGGGCAATGACCTTGACCACCCCTTCCTGCATGGTCAGTTCAATTCCAAGGCCGCCAAATTCCCCGGCCGTATCCTGAAGAACCGCA
>WFPQ01000074.1 GCA_015487515.1 Hyphomicrobiales bacterium
CCCTAAGAAGGGCCCTGGCCCGGGAAAGGGTGGTGATCCACGAGGCCGCCGACCTGGGAGCCGAACAGATCAGCCATCTCAAGAAACTCTACAGGCAGGAACTGTTCCCGGTTCTTACGCCGGTTGCCGTCGATCCGGCTCACCCGTTTCCCTTCATTCCGAATCTTGGTTTTACCATGGCGGTGCAGCTGGAAAATCCCGAAAAATCCCAGCGCCTGATGGCACTGGTGCGCATACCCAATTCCCTTGAGCGTTTCGTGACCCTGCCCGAGGAACTTAGCAGTGACGAACGCATAGAACTTGTCACCATCGAAAACGTGGTTTCTCTTTCCTTTGACAAGATGTTTCCCGGCTACAAGGTGCTTGGTTATGGCTCCTTTCGCATTCTTCGGGACAGCGAACTGGAAATAGACGAGGAAGCCGCCGACCTGGTCGAGGAATTCGAGACCGCGATCCGCCAGCGCCGCCGGGGTATTCCCATAAGGCTGGAAGTGGAAAAATCCATGCCAAAATCCCTGCGGCGCCAGATTGCCGACAATCTGGGCATCACCAGGGCCGAGATTTTCGAGGGGACCGGATTCCTCGGGCTTGCCGATGCAGTCGCCATCTGTTCCATTGCCCGGCCCGACCTGCTGTTCGAACCCTTCAGGGCCCGCTTCCCCCAGCGCATCCGCGACCATAACGGGGACTGCCTGGCCGCAATCAGGCAAAAGGACATACTGGTCCATCACCCGTTCGAAAGCTTTGACGTTGTGGCCCTGTTTCTTTCCCAGGCCGCTACGGATCCCGACGTGGTGGCCATCAAGCAGACCCTTTACCGGACCTCGGTGGATTCCCCTATCGTAAAGGCCTTGATAAATGCGGCCGAGGCCGGCAAGTCGGTAACGGCCCTGGTCGAACTGAAGGCCCGCTTTGACGAAGAAGCCAATATCCGCTGGGCCCGGGACCTGGAAAGGGCAGGGGCCCAGGTCGTGTTCGGTTTCGTTGAACTAAAGACCCATGCAAAGCTTTCCCAGGTGGTGCGCAGGGAGCGGGGCAAGCTGGTTTCCTATTGCCATATCGGTACCGGCAACTACCACCCGATAACCGCAAAAATCTATTCGGACCTTTCCTACTTCACCTGCAACCCGGCCCTGGCCCGCGATGTCGCCAGGATATTCAATTTCATCACCGGCTATGCATCTCCCACCGAACTGGAAGCCATGGCCGTTTCTCCCATGAACCTGCGCCAGCGCCTTCTTGGGGACATAGAGACTGAAATCCGCAATGCCCGCAACAACAAGCCCGCCGCCATCTGGATGAAAATGAATTCGCTGGTCGACCCCGAAATCATCGATGCGCTCTATGAGGCTGGCCAGCAGGGGGTAAGTATCGAACTGGTGGTGCGCGGAATCTGCGGCCTCAGGCCCGCAATTCCCGGCTTTTCAGACAATATCCGGGTAAAATCCATCGTCGGCAGGTTTCTCGAACATTCACGGATTTATTGTTTTGCCAACGGCAATGCGATGCCCTCCCCAAAGGCCAGGGTCTATATTTCATCCGCCGACCTGATGCAGCGCAATCTCGACGGAAGGGTCGAAACCCTGGTGCCCATAAGCAACAAAACCGTTCACAAGCAGATTCTGGAACGCATAATGGTGGCCAACCTGCGTGACAACCAGCAAAGCTGGATATTGCTGCCCGATGGCAGTTCCCAGCGCCTGAAACCGGCAAAGGGAGAAGAAAAGTTCAACGTGCATGATTATTTCATGACCAATCCCTCCCTTTCGGGACTTGGCAGCGCCATTCCCGAAACTGATGAGGAAGCGGACGACTAAAAGGGGCCGGGCATATGATTGTCGAAAGGGGAGGGGAGCGCCACAAGGCCCCGGTTGCCGTGCTGGATATCGGTTCCAATTCTGTGCGGCTGGTGGTTTACGAACATCACGGACGCACCCTGACCCCCCTGTTCAACGAAAAGGCCACTTGCGCCCTTGGCAGCGGAGTGGCAAAAAATGGCAGGATCGCTGCCCAGAATGCCGGCAAGGCCCTCAAGGCCATTGCCCGTTTCGGGCTGGTGACAAAGCTGATGCATGTAAGCGATACCCACATAATAGCAACCTCGGCAGTGCGCGAAGCCAGCAACGGATCCGATTTCATGGCCGGGGTCGAACTGCTCATGGATGCACGGGCAGAGGTTCTGAGCGGGGCCCGCGAAGCCCATTACGCCGCAAGGGGCATAATGTTTGCCATGCCCGGCTTTGCCGGCCTGGTCGGAGACCTGGGAGGCGGATCCCTGGAATTTTCTCCGGTTGACCGCGGGGATGAAAACGAAGCCGAAACCCATCTTCTGGGTGTGCTGAGATTGCAGGAAGAA
>WFPQ01000075.1 GCA_015487515.1 Hyphomicrobiales bacterium
GGCCTGAGCGCTACCCGTCGGGTTGGTTCTGATCCGGGGCGCAACTCGTTGATCATGACCCCGCGGCTTTCCCTGACAAATACCGGGTTGCGCAGCAGCTTTTCCCTTGAGACCGATGCAGCTATTCTTGTGGAAGACAATCAGCCGGGTCGCCTGAGCCGGCTCGGTTTTTCCTACGGGGGTACATATCTTTCTGACAGGCTGACCCGGATTAATTCTGCCATGAATATTGATCTGAGACAGGATGATGCCGGGGCCCTGGGAGTGGCGGACAATATCGAACAGTTGCCTTTGCAGTTGTCGGCCCTGGGGCAGGTGGAACTGGAACGCCGTTTCGGCCGGTTTTCCGCCCTGGGTTCGGTTCAGCTTGAAAGACAGCTTTTGGGGCCGACCCTGCTTGTCAACGGGGTTCAGCAGGATAATTCGGACAAGAGCTACATTGCCCTTGGGGGCAGCTTGAGAACCACCTACGAGATGGGGCCGAACCTGGCCGGGTTCGTTACGGCGGATCTTGTGCGTTACTGGTATGACAGCGTTTCCCCATCCAGCGGAACAAGGCAGGATGGCTGGGAGATGGAGCTGGGGGGCGGTATACAGGTGAGCTGGCGTGACGTGCTGGATTCACGGTTTTCGCTGGGCTACAGGGTGCGCAACTTCGATGATGCCCTGCCAGGCCGGCTTGAGGCGGTGGTTCTGGGAGCCGATCTCAACTATAATCCGAATGATGCCCTTGGTCTTTCGGGACAGTTCTCAACAACCCTTAACCCCGGAGATCCGGGCAATTCACAGGTCGCTTCCGTGGATTATTCGGCTGCCATAAATCTTGGATACCAGTTGAACAGTCTGGTGGGTCTGAGGGGGTCGGCCTTTGGAACATGGGTGCGTCCGGTAACCGGCAACCAGACCCGGACCAGCCTTGGTGCCGGGGTCGGGGTGGATTTTGCCCTTAACAGGAACCTTTCCCTTAATGCGGATTATTCCTATGGATGGGCCGAGCGGGTTCCGGCAGCCGGCGAATATGAACATGCGCTGGTTCTTGGCATGCTGTTTTCGCGCTGAGGCGGCCGTTTTCATGAAAAGTAACGGTTGGGAGTAATCATGCCGGCAAGTGCAAACGCTGCTGGAACACGAGATTTATGGAAACCTGCACGCCGAAAAATCCTGCATGCTAGAATGAAAGTCCGTGCCCTGGAAAAGTCTTTATCCTTAAGAAACCTGCCCTGCAATACCGCGTCCTTGACCAGGACTTTTGTCAGGCTCCGGTTGCAACGGTTTGCAGTTCTTTCATGAAATCATGGGAGATGTCCTTGCGATCGAGGGCAAAGACTATGTTGGCGGTCAAAAATCCGATTTTGGAGCCGCAATCAAAGGACCTTCCCTGGTATTTCACCCCGGTAAATCCCTGGTGTTCCATGAGTTTGTGCATGGCATCGGTGATCTGTATTTCGCCACCGGCCCCCTTTGACTGGCGGGAAATCAGGTCGAAAATCTGGGGTTGCAGAATGTAGCGGCCGGAAATTATCAGGTTGGAGGGAGCGTCTTCGGGCCTGGGTTTTTCCACCATGCCGGTTATTTCAAAGCCATCGTCAGGCCCGCTGCCCCGGGCAACGACCCCGTAGGAGGAAATGTCCCTTGGGGAGGTTTCTTCGACCGCGATTATGTTGTTGCCGGTTTTTTCATAGGCACAAATCATCTGGGAGAGTACGCCGGGCTGGCTCTTGAGCAGCATGTCGGGCAGCAACAGGGCGAAGGGCTCGCTGCCCACAAGGTCGCGGGCACACCATACGGCATGACCAAGGCCAAGGGGCTCCTGCTGACGGGTGAAGCTGGTCTGACCGGCCATGGGCAGATCTTTTTGCAATTCCTTTAGGGCCTCGGTCTTGCCGCGTTTCTTCAGGGTTTCTTCCAGTTCGAACTGGCGGTCGAAATGGTCTTCTATGACCCCCTTGTTGCGTCCGGTTACAAAAACGAAATGCTCGATGCCTGCCTCCTTGGCCTCATCGACCGCATACTGGATCAGGGGCCTGTCAACCACTGGCAGCATCTCCTTGGGCATGGCCTTGGTTGCCGGCAAAAAGCGGGTGCCAAGTCCGGCAACGGGAAAAACGGCAATTCTGACTTTCTTGGGCAATTTCATCGGACCTATACTGGAAGTTTATATTTTGCTGCTAGCGGAGTTATCTGAAGCGGAGGCCGGGGCAAACGATCATTTGCACAAGTGATTCCTCATGCCCGGTAAAACCATATGGAGCATTACAAAGATGGCGGTTCTGGTTACGGGTGGGGCGGGTTACATTGGTTCGCATATGGTGTTGCGCCTGCTGGATTCTGGTATAAAGACGGTGGTCGTGGACAATCTGAGTACCGGGTTTGAC
>WFPQ01000076.1 GCA_015487515.1 Hyphomicrobiales bacterium
AGATGTGTATAAGAGACAGGGACAAGGATCACGAAAGTCAGAGCCGGCACCCTGCGGCAACGAATATGAAAATACCCGATCAAGGCCAAGATCAACCGCCACCAGTTCCTCGGGATCACCAAGAAAACCGGCAAAATGGGCATGGGGGCCCCGCTGCCGGGCCGGGTCCGGGCCGCTTCCTGAATGCTGGATATTTTTCAGCAAGCCACCAATTCTTCCGTCCGGCTCAAGCCTGAACAACAAGACATTGCCACTCATATATTGGGCCGAGGCCAGCAGGGTACCCCCGGCATTCACCGAAAGATGGCATGGCAATTCCCCGATGACATCAACCCTGTTAAGGGGGGCAAGATTCCCATCTGCCCCGACCCTGAACGAAAGCAGTTCGGGCCGATGTCTCCGGGTCACCTCTCTTACCGCATAAACGATCTTCTTATCCGGCCCCCAGGCCAGATAGGACGGGTTCGAACAAGAGGCCACACCTGCAACGGGGCTGAAAGCGCCGGTCCTGCTGTCAAGGCGCAGATAGAAAATGCCATTGCCGGCCAATTCATCCGACAGGCAGGCCCCGTTGTAGGTACCCACAAAAAAGCCCTCAGAATCCGACATGCAAATCCATCTCCAAATTCAACCAGGCATCCCCGGCAGCAATCCGCACACCCAAATGCAATGAAAACACGAGCCGACATGGGGACGGCACAGATCAATATTAAAAGTCAGAATGCAATCAACCTTGAACACCCATTGCAATATCTGATTTTGGTATCAACAGATTGACGATAAAACATCATTGCCATTCCATCAAGTGTCTTGAAAAAAGGCACCTGCCGCATCACAAGGCCGCAAGAAACAGACAAGCGCTGCAATGGGGCGCCGCAGAACATGACCAACCGTCATCATCTTGCCAGATCACCCGGAATAACAGCAGCAATGCCCCGAAAAGGAGAAAGCACACCAAATTTACAAAAATTACCGGGCCAGTTCCCAAACATTATTGGCGCCCTGGGCACCAGGAATGCAAAACTTCCTGCATCCATGGCTGAAGATCGGGGTTGACCAGTTTTGGTATCATCGGTTATGCAGAAACCGTCTCTTGCGGGATTGGACAGGAGAAAACCCGACGCCTGACGGCCGGCATCTTCCACAAGGTCTGGACAGACCATTGCAAAGATCCCGAACCGGTCGGAAGGAAAACATCGAAAGCCTTTTGAAGGAGTTTTCAAAAACGATTTACGGGGAAGTTATTTCCGGGAAAATCAAATGATCATGATGAGGCGCCGATACAACAGATGACCCGGGACAAAATAATGGGCAATATCAAATAATGGGCAATATCAATGAAAAAGCTGGTCTGGCACAAATGGACAGCCGGACAAAGGGGCATGCGGGCAGCAAGAAAATGGCCTGGTAACAGAAAACAGCCGGCAGGCAGATTGGAAGCAAAATGAAAATCAAGGAAATCCGGGTTATCGTGACTTCACCTGGAAGGAATTTCGTCACTGTAAAGATCATTACCGACGAAGGACTTTACGGAATAGGCGATGCGACGGTTAACGGGCGCGAGCTTGCGGTGGTCGCCTATCTGGAAGAACACGTGATTCCCTGCCTGACGGATCGCGATCCCATGCAGATAGAAGACATATGGCAATATCTCTACCGGGGGGCCTATTGGCGGCGCGGGCCAATAACCATGGCGGCAATATCGGGCATAGACATGGCCCTTTGGGACATAAAGGCCAAGGCAGCCAACATGCCGCTTTATCAGCTTTTGGGCGGAGCCTCGCGCAAGAACATAATGGCCTATGCCCACGCCCAGGGGCGCTCGATGGAAGAAGTCAGCGAAGCGGTCATGGCAAAAAAGGAACAGGGATTCATCGCCGTCAGGGCCCAGTCGGGAGTACCGGGCTTTGAATCAATCTATGGAATTGGAAGCAGCAAGGGGGAAAAGGGCTCCATAGCCAGAATAAAAAACATACCAAAGGAAGAAGTATGGTCCACCTCGAAATATCTCAGATATATTCCAAAGGTTTTCGAGCGGATTCGCGATATCGCGGGATGGGACATACATCTTCTTCACGATGCCCATCACCGCCTGACCCCGAACGAGGCGGCCCGTCTTGGCAAGGACCTGGAACCTTACAGGCTGTTCTGGCTGGAAGATGCAGTGCCGGCGGAAATGCCCGAGGCCTATCGCATCATCCGCCAGCAAACAACAACACCGATTGCCCTTGGCGAAATTTTCAACACCATATGGGATGCGCGGCTGGTTATCGAAGAACAACTGATAGATTATATCAGAACCACCTCCGTACATGCAGGAGGAATCACGGGGCTGCGCCGAATTTTTGACTTTGCGGCAATTTATCACGTGCGAACCGCCTGCCATGGCCCAACCGATGTTTCACCGGTAGCCATGGGGGCAAACCTGCATGTGGATCTGTGGGTCCCAAATTTCGGTATCCAGGAATTTTCCGGCTACCGGGAGGCAACCCACGAGGTATTCCCCCATTCATGGACCCAGGACGGGGGCTTTCTGCACCCCGGAGAAGCGATCGGCCATGGGGTCGACATAGATGAAAAGCTGGCCCAAAAATATCCCTACAAGCGCTCCTATCTTCCCGTCAACCGGCTTGAAGACGGAACCCTTTGGCACTGGTAGGCAAGATTTCCATGGTACCGGCAAATGCATTGCCGGCACTTGAGACATTGCGACAGATATGGCAACCGGCAGCAGGAACGAATATTGTTTTGATAAAACCAGTACGCGACAGGGCAGACCCGTAACCAGGTCCGGCCGCCATGTATTTCGCTGCCGCCATATGTGTTGCGTTGCCGCCACGAAGCAAATGATCAAACGACAAGTCAGAACGCACAGGTTACTTGTGAAGAATATATTCAATTTTTTACGAAATCATCACCCTTATTTAGGAGTATCCGGGTAGGCGTGGTTCCATGTTCTTGGGCTGCAAGGTAATCCGGTGATGAAAAAAGGAACGATTGCAAAACATTTTCTGCGGGACGAAAGAGGTGTTTTTGCGGTAATTTTCGGCATCCTTGCCATCGTGCTGGTTGCCTTCAGCGGAGCGGTCGTCGATTTCGTTAATGTTCAGAACGCCCGCTCGATGGCCCAGGGCGCCCTTGATTCGACCGCCCTGTCTTTGCAACCAAGCATATATACCCAGACCGAAGAGCAAATTCTTACCGTGGCCGAACCCATAATTCTGGAACGGTTGAGCACGATCAATGCAACGGCAGAACTGGATACCGTCAGCGTCAATACCGATGATGGAACCCTGTTCATGGAAGCACGTCTTACCGTACCCCTGCCGTTTCTGAGCCTGGTTGGAATTTCGGAGATGAATACCAGGGTTGCATCGCAGGCAACAAGAAAACGGCTTTTCCTGGAAGTCGGCATGGTGCTGGACAATTCGGGCTCCATGAACTGGTCATCGAGAATGAACAACCTAAAAACCGCGGCCAGCAATGCCACAGAAATCCTGTTCGATGGCGAGGAAACCTCAGCGACCACGAAAATAGGCATCATTCCGTTTACCAGTTTCGTTAATATCGGGGCCAACAATGCCGGGGCAGCATGGATCGACAGCGCTGGCAATTCTTCGATCGCCGATGACAACTTTGATAATGACGACGATGAAAACACCCCGTTCTCCGGCCCTGTCAACCGCCTGGCCCTTTATGATCAGATCAACAATGTTCAATGGGGCGGATGCGTTGAGGCGCGGCCAAATTTCCAGACGACCGGGCCAGATGCCCACCTGGACACGGATGATACCGAACCGGACATCACCGACCCGGACACCCTGTTCGTTCCGGCATTTTCACCCGATACACCGGACTGGTGGGCAGGATGGCAAAGCGATTATGAGAATGATACGGCATCTTCCACCTGTCCCCCACTGTTTTGGGCAAGCGACAGGGAACGCCAGGAACGCCTGTGCAAATATGAAGGCAACATAAATACCGGTGCGTGGGGACCAAATTTTGACTGCCCAAGTGCCCCCGTGCTGCCCCTGACCAACCAGAAACAGAATATACTTGATGCCATTGATGGCATGGATGCCGGGGGAGCAACCAACATTCACATGGGAACAATATGGGGTTTCAGGGTGCTGTCGCCGACCGAGCCCTTTACCGAGGGGCGAGCCTATGACCCCGATACCATGAAGGTCCTGATAATCATGACCGATGGCGAAAATACCATGTATGCCGCCAACAACATGAACGGGGCCTCTTATTATTCCGCCTATGGCTTCCCCTATAATGAACGCATCGGAACCGTGGGCTGGAGCAGCAACCAGTTGCGGGCGGAAATGAACAACAGGACCGTTGAATCATGCAACAATGCCAGGGCCCGGGACATCGTGATCTACACCATAGGGCTGGACCCGCCAAACGCAACGACCCAGAACATGCTTGAAGATTGCGCCAGCACTCCGGCCAATGCCTTCTTTCCGGAAAACCCCAGCGAACTTGACGGGGTATTCGCCCAGATCGCCAATCAGCTGTCTGCCCTGCGACTGGCACAATGAAATAACAGGCAGGATAATTTAGAAACCAGCATCAGAGGCAAGGCCCGGGCAATCCGCCCGGGCTTTTCTCAAGTCAGGCTTTTTTCAAGTCAGGCTTTTCGTGTTTGATGAAAGGTGATCAACCAGCACCGCAACGGGTCCCAAAACTGATGGTACCGCCTCCCTGAATCGAACAGGGGACCTCTAGATCCACATTCTAGCGCTCTAACCAACTGAGCTAAGGCGGCACATCCCGGAAAGGACGGGCGGAACATATGGCCAAGAGCAAATTCTGACAAGGGTTGAATCGGCTTATTTTGATGCTAACGGGAGTTTTTCAACCGTAGCATGGCCTGTTTCCGCAAATTTTGAATCTTAACCATGCTTTTGATTGTAGAGTCTATTGTGGGGGGGAAATCTGGACCCGAATGGGACGACAATGTATCTACAAAAGGACAAATTTGCAGTATTTTACTCAAAACCGGGGTTTTCCCCAGTTTCATTATACAAATTCGGCTCCAAAACATCCCTGGTCCGATGTTCTTTTGAACGAAATGCCAAAAGATAGCCAGAACATGAGTGACGACTGGAAAAAAACTAAGGCAGCCCGGCTGATAAAGGAGCACGGGAACCAATCAAGACCAGCCTGGCTCTGGGACAGTGACGGGGCGCAGCTCTTGTGGCGGAACGATGCGGCCCGGGCCTTTCTGGCAACCGAAAAAAACCCAAGGGTAAAGGAAAACAAGCAGCCGGTTCCCATAAAGGGACAGGTGCGCCGCCTGTTGCGGCTCGGCTCTGTGGGCCTGAGCAGCCTTTCAAGGGTGAGGTTTCTTGCCGGGGGCAAGCCATTGTCCATAACCTGTTCCTGCACCCCCATGTTGCTCGAAAACGATCAGGTGGGACTGATGATAGTCGGGGTTGATCCGGTGAAAAAGAAGTTCATCAGAAAACTGGAACAGCCGGACCCGAATCCCGGCCCCCTGTTTTCAAACGATGATGAAAACAGCAGGAAACAAGATCGGGCCGATGATGCCGGTCCCAAGGGAGACGAAAAAAACCAGCTGAGCAAACTGGTAGAGCGGCTGGATGCCGACAACAGGATATATCAGCCCCTGGACGGCGATGAAAAAATCGACATGCCAGAACTGATGCATGCCAACGCCAGGAAAAAAGACAGGAATACCAGTAGGGACCCCTTGAAAAATGAACTCCTGAAAGAAACCGGGGCAGAACCGCAAAGCCCTGCGCCAGATATTGACAAGGCCGGTGAAACCGCCTCCCCTGAAGCAAATGAAATGAAAGCGAAGGAGGTGGAAC
>WFPQ01000077.1 GCA_015487515.1 Hyphomicrobiales bacterium
AAATTTTCCAAGGGCCAGTTCCCTTGCCACCAGACCAGTGGCAAAAAGTGCAATGAATATCTGTGCAACCACCGTGCCCAGCGCCACCCCGGCCACCCCAAGGCCAAGTCCATGAACCAGCCATATGGAAAGGACAATGTTAATCGAATTAAGACCGATTTGCAGGACCATGCCGACCCCGGCCCGGCCGCGGCCATAAAACCAGCCCAAAAAGGCAAAATTGAGCAAAACGAAGGGAGCCGACCACATGCGCACCTGCACATATTGCAAATAGGGTTCCTGAACCGAAATGCCGGGCGGGGCAAACATCCAGACCCCTGAAAGCATGATCAGGGGACCAAGCAGCAGAAGCAGCAGGCCAAGGGCAAAACCCAGCAGACCGGCCCGCAGCAGGTGCACGATCACATCCGGGTTCTGCCCGGCCCCCACGGACTGGGCCGTCAGCCCCGCCGTGCCAAGCCGCAGGAAAAAGACCAGGGAAAACACCAGTGAAAAAGTCACGGCCCCCAGTTCCAGGCCCCCGAGCAGGCCGGCATCGCCCAGGCGCCCGATCACCGAAATATCAACGATGCCAACCAGTGGTTCGGTGATAAAGGCAATTGAGGCCGGCAGGGCAATCCTGAAGATATCCGCATGCCCGACCCGAAAAGGGCGGATCTTCCTGCCCATTTCCCCTACTGCTTGTCACGCAGAATGGTGGGAATGGAGGGCACCTGGGCAAGGGGCATCAGTTCGAGGGAATTGACATTGAGATGAGGCGGAAGGGTGGCCAAAAACCATATGATGTCGGCAACATCGCCGGGCAGAATAGGCTCCACCCCCTCATAAAGCCTTTCGTTGGCCTCATCGTCCCCATAGGTCCTGACCTTGGTGAACTCGGTCTTGGCCATGCCCGGCTCAAAACTGGTAACACGAATGTCGGTTCCGGCCAGATCGGTACGCAGTTCATAGGAAAACTGGCGCACGAAGGCCTTGCTGGCCCCATAGACATTGCCGCCCGGATAGGGAAAACGCCCGGCAATGGAGCCCACATTGATAATGGAAGCGCCCCGGCCGGCCTGCTTCAACATCGGGATAAGTTCCTGAGTCGTATGCACCAGACCCATGATGTTGGTTTCAACCATGATGCGCCAGTCCTTGGGGCTTGCATCGGGCATCGGCCTGGTGCCAAGGGCCAGCCCGCCATTGTTGAACAGGCACTTGACGGGGCGGAAATCATCCGGGATATCCCTGACACCATCAACAATACTGACGTGATCCATCAGGTCAATCTGCATGGGATGAACAGAGCCCCCTGGACAGGTATTTTTCAATTCCAGCAATCTTTCCATGCGCCGGCCGGTGGCAATCACCTTCCAGCCGTTCCTTGCAAACAGGCGCGCCGTTGCCTCCCCGAAACCCGAGGTGGCGCCGGTGATCATGATAACGGATTTGCCCATTTTGCTTCCCCTTGACTTGCACAAGACATTTCAGGATATCCCCAGCTTGCAACCATAACATATTTATCCATAACAAAAACCGGCATGAAACGACTTCCAGCCCAAAACCAGCATCCTGAAGCATTTTCGGGCCAAATCCGCTCCGTGAGAACGGTTCAATCTGACCCGGAGCGCTCCCGGGGGGAAAAACCTTCATTGCAGACCGTCAATAATGAATATGACAATGAGCAACAGGCATGTGACAATGGTTGAAACGATGCGCCTGGCCGAATAGCCGGCCGGCAGTCTTCCCCTGAAAGCGGCCCAGCTGTCCCATGCACCATGGGCGCCAAACCCGGCAGCAAGAACGGCAAGGGCCAGCGAAAACGGCATCAGCAAAACCGCAATGCCAAAAACCGGGCCAGCGGCAAAAGGCACTATCCAGGCAGAACTGAACCCGCTGCCATTGACCAAAGCACCAAAGCGAACGCCGGAGAAAAAACCCAAAAGACCAACACAATATCCAATCAGGACAAGCTGGAGTCTTGCCCTTGAAATCACCGCCAGATCGGGAAAAACATAAAAGAACAGCACGGCAACCAATGGCAGGGAAACAGCCAGCACGAAAGTTGCGGAATTCTGGCCGGCCGCATTTATTTTATGTTTCATGTATTTCCGGCTACCGCCTGAAAGCGACGCCCCCCAGCCATCCGGTAAAAACCGCCAGCAAGACGCTGGCCAGGCCGTATAATAGAGGAAAATCACGGGCGGTGTCAGCTATTAGTTTTTCCACCCCCACGGTTCGCACAAAAAATCTTTGCGCCATCCTGTCAACCAGTTCTCCATCCTTGAACAAAAAGGTGGTGGCCAGATAATTGCCGTTGGGAACGTTCGAGGGCAACTCGAGCTGCGCACTGTAGAACGTGCGGGAATGGAACGAAACAGCCCGCTCCCTTATGCCGTAGGTTCCGGACTTTTCCATGAGCCTAATGAGCTGCCGGGTGAAATCGGTATGGGAATCCGCACCGCCCGGGGAAACCGATCGTATCTGTTCTTCCAGCCCGATCTTGAGTTCCGCCATCTGCTCCCGGCTTATTATGTCTTCCGGGGGGCGGGTGCTCAGCAGAAAAAAGAAGGAGGGAACTCCGTAAAAATCAACCTGGGAAGAATTCAGCCAGACACCGAACTGGCGGGTTTTTTCGCGCACGACCTTGTTGGTGGCCCCGCCCTGAACCATCACGATCACATCAAAGGG
>WFPQ01000078.1 GCA_015487515.1 Hyphomicrobiales bacterium
CTTCTGGCAACAATAATAATATCGGCAATTCGGGCCTGCTTGTCACGGATGGCATTGGTGCGTTTGGGATTTTTGTCTATAGCGATAATATCATCAACAATAGCGGCACCATCACGACCTTGGGCAACACTTCCGAGGCAATTGATGCGGACAATAACAACACGATCACCAACACAGGCGCCATCACCGTAAGTGGTCTGCAGTCCGAGGGCATAAATGCAAATGACAATAACATGATCGTCAATAACGGCACGATCACCAGCACGGCCATTGGTGCGGCAGGGTTTGGTTCCGAAGCAATTTTTGTCAATGACGGCAATATGATTGCCAATACGGGCATCATAATCACTGCGGGCGATAATGCCGAAGGTATCAATGTTGATGATAATAATACCATCACCAACACAGGCACCATCAAGACGTCAGGCGAAGAAGCCCAGGGCATTTTTGCAGAAAATAATAATCCGAATATCACCAATGCTGGCACCATAACAACGGCAGGTTATAAGGCCCAAGGCATTAGTGTCATAAATAACAACACCGTTATAAATACCGGCACCATCAAGACGGCTGGCGAACGGGCCCAGGGCATTTTCACTGACAGTTTCAACCCCAATATCACCAACACAGGCACCATAGTAACAACAGGTGCCCTTTCCCAGGGCATCACTGGCCGGGGTGGTAATGTCATCAACAATTCCGGTTACGTGGTTTCCGCCCAGTCAAATTCAATCATCTCTGGCGCAAGTACCCTTAACCTGTCCGCTCCTGCCTTTCTTGGCGGGGCTATTGATCTTATCGGCGCCTCTACCCTGAACATCACCACCGGGCGTTCCCAATCCAACCTGTGGCAGTTCGATCCGGCCGATCTTGCCGGACCGCCCACCATTGGCGGCGAGGTGCCCTGGGCCTATAATGCCGCAACCGGAACCTTTGCCACCCTTGACCCGACCGCCCTTGGTGCTGCCCCGGATATGCTGGCCGACAGCATCGCGCTGCTCTCGCAGACCACCAGGTCAAACAACGGGGTTGATGATGGCAACTGGTGGCTGAGCGGATTTGGAGGCGTGGCCGGCTATGGGGCCGTTGGCATCAACAATGAATATACCAATGCCAGTGGTGGCGTTGCAGGCGGCATTTCGTTTGACGTCAATGACAGTTTCAATATCGGCCTGATGGCGGCCTATCTGGCCTCGAACCTTAATGTGAACTCGGCCTGGGTTACTTCCCAGACCATAAATTCCAACGGAATGGCCGGCGGCATTTATGGCAACGCCAAAATGGACAATATGTTTGCCGATTTTGCCATTTATGCCGGAGTGCAGAGCAATAAAAGCTCGCGTTTTGTCAATGATAACCTGGCTACCAATTCTGCCGGTCAGACCATGGGGATCGGTTATGCGGACGCCAATTACAACAGCTGGTTTCTAAGCCCCGAAATTCGCCTTGGCATGGATATTGAGACGGATGGCGAGTGGACGGTGACACCCAGCGCCTCGGCACGTTTTTCCACACAACAGATTGACGGCTATACGGAAACCGGTTCCAACGCCAATGCAACCATTGGTGTGCGCAGCGTGCAGGTTTTCGAGGGTAACCTGGAGCTCGCTGCCAGCCGCGACATGGGCAATGGCATGATTACCGCCAAGGCTGGCGTGCAATATCGCCAGAACCCTGGTGCTGCAACCCGGGGTGTGACATTGCTGGGACAATCACTGGCCATTCCGGTGAATACCGGCGGGGCCGTTGCCGGATATGTGGGACTGGACGCCAGTTATGATTTGGGGGCCAATTCCATTCTGAACCTTGCGGGCAAGACCCTGGTGGGGGGCAGCGGATATGCTTCACTTTCCGCTTCGCTCGGCATAAAGACCATGTTCTAGGGCCCTGACCCGTTAAATTCGCAGGATCCCTGGGTTTCCTGTTCCAGGTTCCGGCCGGGATCCTGTTCTGCTTGCGG
The DNA here is from genome assembly GCA_015487515.1 of Hyphomicrobiales bacterium. Taxonomy (GTDB): domain Bacteria; phylum Pseudomonadota; class Alphaproteobacteria; order Rhizobiales; family Devosiaceae; genus DROE01. The sequence goes on from WFPQ01000078.1 coordinate 1,961, forward strand.
GTGATGCGGGAATTCTGGAATCGAGGCTTGTTTCTTGCGAAAGCCGTGGCCATTCAGGGTCCATGCCTTTTCAAGGCGTGGGCTTTGGCTTTCGGCCTGTTTGCCGAAATGATTCAAATTTTCACTTTTTTTGGAACAAAACGGTTATTCATAGATCCTAGTCTTTCCCCAGATACTCTTGTTCAATACCCAAGGTGTCGTTTGGGGGTGAGATGTTAAGACGCACGCAAACGGAAAATCCAGCCGCCGGTTCTGCTCCTTCAGGGCTGGAGCGCCGCCAGGGAATGCGCAGAAGCAGCGACCGGGAGGTGGCGGATGGTGCAGAGCAGCTTCCCGGTGGCATCGAGAGGCGCAGGCATGAGCGGGTCAGGTATGACATAGCCAATCCCAAGAAGGGGCATCCGCAATATGAGGGGGTGGAAAGGCGCAAGGCCCAGAGGCGCAGCATGGATGTGATGCGGGCCGAACTGCAGCGCGCCGGAGCCACACAAACACGAGAAAACACCGCCGGAAACCTGTTTGGCGGCCTGTTCGCGCGGTCCGGTTTGAGGAGTTCGAGAATCCTGTTGCTGGCGGTGGCCCTGATCTCGGGGGCCATGGCGGCGTTTTTTGCCGTTCAGCAGAATTCCACTCCGGAGGCCTTGCCGGTCGAGGTTGAAAAGGTCCAGGTGATAAAGGAGCCCAGGACAAGGATATTGGTGGCAAGACAGGCCATCGGGGTCGGCCAGCGCATTTCGGGGGCAACGGTGGCCTGGGAGGACTGGCCGGGGGATTCTGTGCGTGATGATTACATAAGCATGGAGGAAAATCCCGGCGCCCTGGTGGAACTGGGTGATGCCATGGCAAGGTTTGAAATATTTCCCGGAGAGCCAATCCGCGAGCAAAAGCTGGTCCGGGGTTCAAGGGGCTATCTTTCTGCGGTTCTTGACAAGGGCATGCGAGGGGTTTCGGTGCCCATAAGTCCCGAATCCGCTTCGGGAGGCTTCATCAATCCAAATGACCGGGTCGATGTGATCCTGATCCGCGAGGACGGGACGGGGCAGGCACCGGAAACGATCCTGCAGAATGCAAAGGTACTGGCCATCAATGGACGCCTGGGGGAAACGGGGGAAACCGGAGGGGCTGAAGGTGAAGCCGGGAAGGTGCAGATATTCGAGGATTCGGCCATCGTAACGCTCGAAATGGACGGGAGCGGGGCGGAGGTGATAGCCGGGGCCCTGAGGC
>WFPQ01000079.1 GCA_015487515.1 Hyphomicrobiales bacterium
GTTTCAGATGCTGGCACCAGGGGTAGTTTCAGATGCTGGCATCAGAATGGCAAACCAGGCTCTGCGGTCTCATCAACTTAATTTCAAAGCTTTCAGAAAGTCCACAAGGTCATCGGTAACATGGTGAACATGGTCTTCATCTCCCTTTTGTTCCAGTTCCCATCCTTCAACCTGTTCATGGCCGAATTCCCCGCCCGCGACCACCTGAACCGTGGTCATGCCGAGCAGGTGGGGGACCTTGAGATTTTTTTCCAGATCATCAAACATGGCAGCACCATTCGGGTCAATGCCATGTTCTTTCAGAAATTTTTCATAGGCCGGCAGTTCGGGCTTGGGTATGAGACCTGCCGCCCTGATATCGAACATGCCGTCGAACAGTTCCCAGGCGCCGATCCGGGTAAGCACCGCTTTGGTATGTCCCATGTCCGCATTGGTGAAAATGTATTTTTTGCCGGGCAATCCGTCGATGCATGCCACCAGTTCCGGGTCGGCCCTGATGGGTGAATAGTCTATGTCGTGCACGCAATCCAGGTAATGATCCGGGTCCACTCCATGGTGTATCATCAGTCCGTTAAGGGTGGTGCCATGATCCCTGTAATAGTCCTTTTGCAGCCTTCGTGCCGCATCCCTTTTCAGGCCGGTTATGCGGACCATATAGTCGGTTATCAGGCTGTCGACCTGGGCAAACAGGTCGCAATTTCGCGGATAAAGGGTATTGTCCAGGTCAAAAACCCAGCTTTCTATGTTCCGCAGGCTGTCCATGGGGGCAAATGAATCCTTAAGTTTTTCCAAGATTTTTCAAGGCATGGTTTTCAAGGGTAATTCCTGTTTATTTTTCAATCAGCGTTCCTGCTCCATAATCGGTGAAAAGCTCTATCAGCACCGCATGGGCTACCCTGCCATTGACTATTACCACCCCTTCGACGCCCTTTTCGATCGCTTCAAGACAGGTCTGCACCTTTGGGATCATTCCATCGCTTATGGTTTCGTCTTCCATCAGGTCCAGGGCCTTTTTTACGCTGAGTTTTTCCACCAGGTTGCCCTGCTTGTCCAGAACCCCGGGAACATCGGTCAGAAACAGCAGGCGCTTGGCATTAAGGGCGCTGGCTATGGCTCCGGCGAAAACATCCGCATTTATGTTGTATGTATTGCCATCCCGGCCCGGTGCCACCGGGGCTATTACCGGTATCAGTTCCGAATGGGCCAGGGTATCAAGCAGGGTGGTGTCTATTTCGTCGGGTTCCCCGACAAATCCCAGGTCCAGGATTCTTTCGATATTGCTGTCGGGATCGGAAACGGATTTCTTGGCCTTTTTTGCAAATACCATGTTGCCATCCTTGCCGCTCAGGCCAATGGCCCATTCTCCATCCCTGTTGATCATGGCCACTATCTGCTTGTTTATGGAACCGGCCAGGACCATTTCGACGATTTCCATGGTTTCCCTGTCGGTTACCCGGAGTCCGCCCTCGAATTTTGACTTGATGCCGAGTTTTTCCAGCATCCTGGCAATCTGCGGGCCGCCCCCATGCACTACAACCGGGTTCACCCCGGCCTGTTTCAAAAGGGCGATGTCACGGGCAAAGGCCTGGCCCAGTTCCGGGTTGCCCATGGCATGGCCCCCATATTTTATGACCACGGTCTTGCCCGTATAGCGCTGCATGAAGGGCAGGGCCTTTGCCAGAACGGCCGCGTCGTGGTTTGTGGTGTTCTTTTCATTCATGGTTCTGAGCTCGCGGACATTGCGGATTTTAACTGCCAAGGGGTGGATTCATGAGTGTTTACAACCATTGCAGCCCGGTGTCTGCATGGAATTCATTGTTTTTGAATCCGGGCAGCCAATAAATAATTGCCGCCAGATTGCCAGTCTCCGCTTGATTTGTGAAGGCCGGTTTTCTATGTGCACACACTGATGCTCACACCTGGTGCCTTTTTATGAGACTGACAATTCTTCTCGCCGGCCAGAATCCTCCCGCCCTTCAGGGTGATTTTGCTCCCTACGGGGAAAAGTTCATGCGCATGTTCGCAGGGGCCGATGATTCATTCACCTTCGAGGAGGTCGAGGTTCATGCTGGGCAAACTATTCCCGATCCCGGACAGCTTGAAGGGGTTATAGTTTCCGGCTCGGCAGCCGGGGTCTATGATGACCTGGAATGGATGCGGCCCCTTGGGGATTTCATTCGCAGGGCCCATGGCAGCAACCTTCCCATGCTTGGTATCTGTTTTGGTCACCAGATGATAGCCCATGCCCTTGGTGGAAAGGTCATCATGTCGCCAAAGGGCTGGGGGCTCGGCCGGCATGTCTACCGGGCAAGTGACATTCCTTCATTTTTCCCCCGGGGCACCAGGGAACTGGCCATGGCCGCCTCCCACAGGGATCAGGTGGTTGTTCCTCCTCCGGGTGCCAGGGTTTTCCTGAGTTCTTCGTTTACCCCAAATGCCGGCCTGATATATGAAAATGGCACCACCATCAGCCTGCAGCCCCATCCCGAGTTTGATGTTGAATACGCCGCCGCCATATTCGGATTGCGCCGTTCAAACCCCCTTGAGCCGGAAGAAGTGGAGGCCGCGATCAGGACATTGCAGGCCCCGCTGGACAATGATCTGGTTGCCCGTTCACTGGCCGGTTTCTTCAGGGAGGCGGCAGGCCGCAGCAGGGCCGGCGGGGCCAGCGTTGACAAAAGCCCGGGGTTTGGAGAAAAAAAGCACCCTTAAAAGCACCCTTGATTGCCGACAAGCCCGGCTATTGCCGCCCTTAATTCATCAATTCCGGCACCGGTCTGCGATGAAGTAAGTATGATCTGGGGGTGGGCGGCAGGACGACGGGCAATGGTCTGGCTGGTTTTTTCCAGGATCTTTTCAAGCTCCGTTCCGGACGGCTTGTCTGCCTTTGTCAGGATCAGCTGGTAGCTGACCGCATCCCGGTCGAGCTCGTTCATTACGCTGATGTCACTTGCCTTTGGTCCGTGCCTTGCATCCACCAGGAGATATACCCGGCGCAGGTTGGCCCGTCCGCGCAAATAGGCATGGATAAGCCTGTTCCATGCTTCGACCACGGGCCTGGGGGCCCGGGCAAAACCGAAGCCGGGCATGTCGACAATGCGGACCGGGGCCAGTTCGGCCTCGAAAATGTTCAACTCTCTTGTTCTGCCCGGGGTATTGGATGTGCGGGCCAGGTTCTTTCGCCCGGCAAGGGCATTGATCAGGGATGATTTGCCCACGTTCGAGCGCCCGGCAAATGCCACCTCCACCCGGTCCGGTGGCGGCAGGTCGCTGACCTTTACGCAGCCCTTGGTGAACCTGAAAGGCCGGGCGAACAATATTCGCCCGGCTTCTTTTCTTGTGGCATCCGTCTTTTGTCCTGAATGATTTTGTGGTGCCACTTTCATTCCGTATCAGTTGGCGGATTTGTCACTTTTCGGTTTCTTGCGCCTCAGGGCATTGCTCATGTTTTCCAGCAGGTTCACCTCTACCCCGTGGCGTCGCATGATGTAATATTGCTGTATTATTCCCAAAAAGTTGTTCCAGGCCCAGTAGATCACCAGTCCGGCCGGAAAGGTGCCCAGCATGAAGGTGAAGATTATTGGCATCAGGCCAAAAATCATTGCCTGGGTCGGCTCGGTTGGTGGCGGGTTTAGCTGCATCTGCACCCACATGGTTATGCCCATGATCAGCGGCCATATGCCAATGGCAAGGAATCCGCCTATGAACGGAATGGCGGTCGGATCATAGGGCAATAGTCCCAGCAGGTTGAAAATATTGGTCGGGTCCCTTGCCGCCAGGTCCTGGATCCAGCCAAAGAAGGGGGCATGGCGCATCTCAATGGTTACGAACAGCACCTTGTAGAGGGAAAAGAATACCGGGATCTGGATAAGCATCGGCCAGCAGCCGGCCACCGGGTTGATCTTTTCGCGCTGGAACAGTTCCATCTGCGCCTTTTGCATGGCGGCCCGGTCATCGCCGAATTTTTCCTGCAGGGCCTTTATTTCGGGCTGTACCTTTCTCATCGCTGCCATGGAGGCATAGGACTTGTTGGCCAGCGGAAAGAACAGGGCCTTTACCAGAACCGTGACCAGCAGAATGGCAATGCCGAAATTGCCGGTCAGTTCCGACAGCCAGCGTATGACGATGAACATGGGCCGGGTGATGAAATTGAACCAGCCCCAGTCGATGAGCAGTTCCAGCCGGTCTATGCCCAGTTCCTGTTCATACTGATAGATATCGGCCTCGACCTTGGCTCCTGCAAACACGTAGCTGTTGCTGTCTGCGCTCGCACCCGCTGCCACGACGGTTGGTGTTCTTACCACGAAACTGGTCTGGTAGATGTCGTTTTGCGCCGGCTTGTTCCACGAGAAGCGGGCATTGATCTGTGCCTCGGGGTCCGGAATGATGGCCGCGGCCCAGTATTTGTCGGTGAAGCCGAGCCAGCCGCCGGTTGCTTCATAGTCGGCCTGGCGTTCGTCCTGCATGTCCTTGTAGGTCTTTTCCACCAGGTTGTTTTCTCCCAGAACCCCTATGGGGCCTTCATGCAATATGAAGAATCCTGCCACGTCCGGGGTTTCATGGCGGGCCACCCTCGCATAGGGAAACAGGGCAATGTCACCGTTGGAATTGTTGGTGACCGACTGTTTTATGGAAAAAAGATATTTGTCATCCACCTCTATGGTTCGGGTAAATATCAGCCCTTCGCCATTGTCATAGGTCAGAATAACCGGGTTTCCGGGGCTCAGGGTCCTGTTTTCTCCAACGTTCCAGAGGGTTTCCCCGTTTGGAACCTTTGCATTTCCACCGGCTGCTGCCACCCAGCCCTGCTCGACGAAAAACCCTCCCGGGGCATTGGCCGGAGACAGCAGGGTTATTATGGGGCTGTCCTCTTCCACGGTTTCCCGGTATTTTTTAAGGGACAGGTCATCTATGCGTCCGCCGACAAGGTTTATGGAACCGGTCAGGGACGGGGTTTCTATCCTGACGCGTTCGGTGCTGTTTATGGCTTCTGCGCGGCTGGCAAACGAATCCGGTGTCGTTGCCGCCACCTGGCTCGCCACCTCTCCCGAAGCTTGTGGAGTTGCCAGGTCTGCCGCGTCTTCCTGGGCTGACTGGCGGGCAGCGATTTCGGCCTGCTGGGCGGCCTGTTCGACCTGGGGAGTTATGACGAAATACTGCCAGCCCACTACCACCAGGAGTGAAAGAACGACGGCGGCGATCATGTTGCGCGTTTCGGATGTCATTTTAACTTGTCTTGTCCCGCTGCTTTGTTTTGTGCATGTTTTTCAATGCCCGGTCCAGATGGCTGACCAGGGAAGAGAATTTGGCGTTCAGTACCTTGCGTCTGCCAATCAATACATAGTCATGCCCGGCGACGAAACCGGATCTGCAGGCCAGCACCGCCGCCCGTAATCTTCTTTTTATCCTGTTTCGCTCGGGGGAATTCCCCGTGCGTTTGGTTACCGTCAGGCCGATTCCGGCGGTTTCAAATTCTGCATCGGCCTTTTGCAAAACAAAAAACCGCCCGGGAAGTCTGGTTCCGCGAGCAGCATTGAGGAACTGGGAGCGTTTTTTCAGATGGCGCATTTCAAAACTTCCATCGGTAAACAGCAATCCCGATCCGCCGGTCTGGCATTTTCTGGTCCTGCATGTAACGCCGCTAGCCATGCCATGCTGTTACATCATGCAGCCATGTCAGGGTCCGGTTATGCCGAAAGACGCTTGCGGCCGCGGGCGCGCCGGGCATTTAAGATCTTGCGGCCGTTCCTGGTTGCCATCCGGGCCCTGAACCCATGACGGCGGGTGCGCACAAGGCGGCTTGGCTGAAAAGTACGCTTCATAAAACCACGACCGCGTTTTAGGCGGTTCCTCTGATATCTGGCATGAACAAATTCCGATCACGGTGCACGGACAGGCCGGCCCCCGCGATATTGCGAGGCGATCTATAAAAAGAACTGTTGTCCAAGTCAACATAAAGTCAACATCTGCCGGCCCTGGTACCGATCACTATTTTACCAGCCATATCACAGCCCATTCCGTTTTGATCACTACTTCTCACACGTGGGTGATGGGGCGGGCATTTTGTTTTTGTCTTCTGTATGTAAGCTTGCAGGAAACCTTGCCCTGCTGCATATTCCCACTGTGTGTTTTCCGCAAGGCAGCTGAATGTTTGTTTGTCCTGGTCGGTAAATTGCGGCAAGCTTTCCTGAAAACGGCAATTGCATGCTTTGTTGATACCTGACTAGAAAGATTTTTGGGCCCACATTAATGACGCAAGATCACAACCCTCCTCCTTCTGCTTTGCGGTTGCCCCCCTGGCGCCGTCTGTTTCCCCTTTTGGTGCTCGGTCTGGCCATTGCCGCCTTTCTTGCCTCCGGGCTCTACAGGAGTCTTACCCTTGACGAACTGGCCCTGCGTTACGGGGAACTGACTGCCTACATAAAGGCTAATTTCTGGTTTTCGGTTCTGGTTACCGGCATCATCTACGCGACCGCCACTGCGGCCTCCTTTCCTGCCGCCTGGCTGCTTACCGTTGCCATAGGCCTGGTTTTTGGCTGGGCGGCCGGGGCGGCCATAGTCATCGTTGGCGCAACCCTTGGGGCTTCTGTTCTTTATTTTGCCGCCCGCTCGCTGTTTTTGGATTTTTTTCGCGAAAAGGCGGGGGAAAGGCTTAATGTGATGGCCAGGGGATTTTGCAGGAATTCCATAAGCTACATGCTGTTCCTGCGACTTGCCCCGGTATTTCCCTTCATATTGGTCAACGTGGTTCCCGCCATACTCGGGGTGCGTTTTTCGGTATTTTTCTGGACCACGGCCTTTGGCATAATTCCGGGCACCATTGCCTATTCATTTGCCGGAGAAGGCTTGCGTTCCATAATTTTGGAACGATCCAGCGCCTGCATTGAGCAGGTTGCCCCCTGCGGTCAGCCATTTTCGGCTGCCGAAATCATTACGCCCCAGATGCTGATTGCCTTTACACTTTTGGCGTTTGTTTCCTTGATGCCCGTTTTTTTTAAATATTTTCGCAAGACGAAAGCCGTTTGATCATGGCGGTTTTCAAGGAATTTGGATGAATTTGCATGCCCAGGATTTTGCAACCTGACATTTGCGTGATTGGCGCCGGCTCCGGTGGGTTGACCGTGGCCGCCGCGGCCCGGGCCCTTGGGGCCTCGGTGGTTCTGATCGAACGGGACAGGATGGGCGGTGATTGCCTGAATACCGGCTGTGTTCCCTCCAAGGCCCTCATTGCTGCTGCAAAGCGGGCCCACACCATCAGGCATGCCGGTGGTTTTGGGGTTGGGGCTGGTGAACTCAAGGTGAACTTTGGCCGGGTCAGCGAACATGTAAGAGAGGTGATCAAAACCATTGCCCCCCATGATTCGGTGGAACGTTTTAAGGGTCTGGGCGCAACGGTTCTGCAGGAACATGCCAGGTTCATTGACAGGCGCACCGTTGAGGCTGGCAATCATCATGTCAGGGCCCGTCGTTTTGTAATAGCC
>WFPQ01000080.1 GCA_015487515.1 Hyphomicrobiales bacterium
GCCTTTACATAGACGACGTGCTGGCCCAGACCGCTGCTGCCAATTCCGCCCTGAAATCCAGCATAAACAACACCTTCATCCTCATTGCCATGATCACCCTGCCTGCCGTCATAGCGGTTTTTCTCACCGGCCTGCTGCTCAACCTGCGTGAAAGACGCATGGCCGACAACAAGCTCAAGGAACTGACCCAGCGCATAATCGATACCCAGGAGGAAGAACGGACCCGCATCGCCCGCGAACTGCATGACGGCATTTCCCAGCACCTGGTCGGCGTGCGTTACGTTCTTGACCTGGCCCAGCACCGGGTCAGGAACAGCACCAGGGATGCCTATGCCACCATAGAGCGCGGCACCCGTGCCCTGAACGGGGCAATCAAGGAAATACGCAGGATATCCCATGACCTGCGGCCGGGCATACTGGATGACCTGGGGTTGAAATCGGCTCTCAAGGCCCTGACGGAAAATTTTTCGGAACGCACGGGCATCCAGGTGGAACTGAATGCCGTTTCCCTGAAGAACATGCTGCCCTCCGATGCCAAGACCGCCCTTTACCGGGTGGCCCAGGAAGCCCTGTCCAACATCGAGCGCCATGCCAATGCCAGCCGGGTCACCATAAACCTTACCTGCAGACCTTCCGGTCTGCGCATGACCATCACCGACAATGGCCAGGGTTTTGATTTCACCAATGAGTTGAAAAACCAGTCCGGCTCCAGGGAACTGGAAGGAAATCCCCCTTCCACAAGATCAACCGCCATCCGTAATGTCAAAAAGGGCCTTGGCCTTAGAAACATGCAGGAACGCATGTCCCATTTCTCCGGCACCCTCGGTTTGCAATCCTCTGCCAACGGCACCATTCTTACCGCCCGCCTTCCACGCTCAATCTTGCGTTTGCCCAAAAACGAAAAGGCCCCCGCATGACCCTGACCCGCTCCACAAACGTGCTTCTGGTCGACGATCACCCCCTGGTGCTCGAAGGTATCAGCGCCATCATCAAGACCTATTCCCACATCGATGTGATCGGAGCAACCTCCAGCGTCGCGGATGCCCTGAACATTGCCAAGAAAACCGAGCCTGACGTCGTGCTCCTTGATATAAACATGAATGAAATCAACGGACTTGATGCAATAGAGCTTTTCCGCAAAAGACATCCGCGTGTCAGGATACTGATGCTTTCAATGCATGACGACCGCGAATACATTTCAACCTCGGTAATGCACGGAGCAGCCGGCTATGTGTTAAAGGACGTTCCGGCCGGCGAAATCATTTCCGCCATCGAGACGGTTGCTGGCGGAGGCACCTATTTTTCTTCCGGGGTTTCATCGGCACTGATGAACCGTCCCCCCCAAGCCGGAACCGGAATTCCCCTGACCGACAGGGAAAAGTCCGTTCTTGCCCTGGTTGCCGAGGGCAGGAGTTCAAAGGAAGCGGGAATGCTGCTCTCCATTTCCACCAGAACCATCGAGACCCACCGCAAGAACATAAAGAAAAAGCTCAACATCAACAGCACCGCAGGTCTAATTCGCTATGCCATCAGGCATGGATTTGTCAAAAAAGAGTGATCCGGGAAAAAGAAATATTTCATCTGAGAATTTGACATTTGCCCGCCAAATTCTCAGATTGATGCCAGGGCGCAGCAGTTTTTGCGCTCTTGACCAGGGCAAGTGCCGCCTCGTCAACCATGACCTGTCCGGCACCACCCGTCTGACCTGATTTCAACGATCGGCTGATTCGGGACGATCATCGCCGGTTCTGTCGGCATTGTTTGACCGATGCCCCGAACCAGACCAAGCAACCTGTTAGGAAACTGTCATGGGTAAGAACACTTCGAACACGGACCGCCTGATTCGCCTGATTCTGGGCATAGCCCTTGCCGTCGGAGCCTGGATATATCTTGGCACCCTGGGCACCCTCTGGGGAGGCATACTAATTGTCATCGGCCTTGTATTGCTGGCAACCGCCGCCATGGGATTTTGTCCGCTTTACAGGATTCTTGGAATTTCCACCAACAAGGCAGAATGAGGGCTTCTTGCATATAGCCCCGGACTGCCCCATTACAGGGCACAGATACCCTTTATGGCGCCCTGAATGCCGCATGGCACTGGATGAGCAAAAGCGGGACATCTCCATCGCGGTGTCCCGCCCGGCTTGCCTGCCGTGCCGCCCCCGATACACCGCCCCCCGGTTGTAACACCTCCGCTGTGCCAGCCTCCGCTGTGCCGGTTTCCGCTGTTCCGGTTTCCGGTTGCAGACCTTGCAGTCAGCCCGCGGGTAAATGGCAATCACAAAAGCCCGTTATGATAGATATTGTGCAGCCCGGTATTTTCCACGTCGCGTTCCCCGCAAAGGGCCATCGAGACATCCATTTCGGAACGGATGATCTCCAGGCACCGCCGCACCCCGGCCTCCCCTCCCGCTCCCAGGCCATAGAGAAAGGCCCGCCCGATATAAACTCCCCTTGCTCCCAGCATCCTGGCCTTCAGGGCATCCTGGCCACTCATTATGCCCCCGTCCATGTGGATTTCCACCCTGTCCCCCACCGCAGCAACGATTTTTGGCAGCACCCGGATCGAGGATGGCGCCCCGTCTAGCTGGCGCCCCCCATGATTGGAAACCACGATCGCATCGGCCCCGGTATCGGCGGCCATTCTGGCATCTTCCTCGTCCAGTATGCCCTTTATTATGATCTTGCCGCCCCAGTAATCCCTGATCCAGGCCACGTCATCCCAGCTCAGTTCCGGATCAAATTGCTCTGCGGTCCAGTGTACGAGCGAACTCAGATTGTCAACCCCCTTGGCATGGCCCACAATATTGCCAAAACTCCTCCTTGGAGTCTTTAGCAGGTTCCAGCACCAGCCGGGCCTTGTGGCCATCTGCCATACATGCTTGGGGGTGAATTTTGGCGGGGCCGAAAGTCCGTTACGCAAATCCTTGTGGCGCTGGGCCAGAAGCTGCAAATCCATGGTCAGAACCAGCACGGAACAACCGGCATTTCTTGCCCTGTCTAGCAGGCTTTTTACAAAATCCTTGTCCCGTTTCACGTAAAGCTGAAACCAGAACGGTTTATCGGTTACAGATTTCACATCCTCTATCGAGCATATGCTCATGGTCGATAGTACAAAGGGAACTCCGAACTTTTCCGCCGCCCTTGCCGCCAGCATTTCCCCGTCCGCATGTTGCATCCCGGTCATTCCCGTCGGAGCCAGGGCCAGAGGCATGGAAACCTCCTGGCCTGCCATGGTGGTTTTCAGCGACCGGCCCGAAAGAGGGCGCGCAATCTTTTGACGGAAATATATCCGCGTAAAATCGGAATTGTTCTGCCCGTAGGTCTGCTCGGTCAGGGCTCCCGAATCCGCATAATCGAAAAACATCTTGGGCACCCGCCGGCGTGCCATGTTCTTCAGATCCCAAATCGTCAGGGCGGATGCGACATTTCCCATTAACCTTCAACCTCGCAA
>WFPQ01000081.1 GCA_015487515.1 Hyphomicrobiales bacterium
CCGGCCCTCGGTTTTGGAGACCGATGCTCTACCAACTGAGCTACACCCCTTAATGGCCGGACCTGACTTAATTGCAAAGATGCTTTTGCGCAAGTTCTTTTACTGAAACAAGCCTTTTGTTCAAACAGGTCTTTTGCTGCAAACCGGCCATTTTTCAAAAACAGGCTCTTCAAGCAGAACCAGCCCTCAATACTAAGCAGAACCAGCCCCCAATACTGCCTGCCCCCCCGCAGATTGGCGCGCCGACGGTTTTCCTGTTGCGCCCAGAACTCTTTGGCAGCTTCACCCTCCATGACATCTGCATGACACAAAGCCGCAACATGATACAGGACCACTAGCTATATGCAGACCCGCTATATTGCCCTGAAAACATTTTCAGCAGAAAATACAGAATTCCGGCAATATCCCAAATGCCATACCCCAGAGGCAAGGACCCCTTTTCATGAAATCAATGAGACATTTCACAAAATCGCATTTTTTTGCCATTGCCGCCCTGATCCTTGTTGCCCTGCCTGCCCTTTCAACCCCCGCCCCTGGTCAGCCGGTCATGGGCATGTCGTTTCCGCCGGTCAGAAGCATGGCGGAAATTTCCTTTACCCTGAACCAGTTGAAGCGGCTCGGTATCAGGGACATAAGAATTGCCGAGAACTGGAAAAACCGGGAGCCGGAGCGGGGCGATTTCAACTGGGCACCCCTGGAAAACCGCATCAAGGCCCTGGGCAATGGCGGCTTGAGAATACTTCTTACCATCCAGTCCGACGGGCCGGACTGGGCCTGCGGGGCCCGAAATTCGAAATCCTGCATCTTCATCGACTGGAACGACTTTGAAAACTACATGGAAGAATTGCTGGCAAGGATCGGCAGCAGCCTGGACGCCATACAGTTCGGCAACGAATGGGACAACCAGTTCGTGGGCACCGCCCGGCAATTCCTGATCCTTCAGAACCGTTTTTATGACCTCGTGAAAAAATACCGCCCCGACCTTGATGTGGTTCTCGGGGGAATAACCACCCGCTCCCTGCTTTACGAAGCCATATGCCTGACCGGCGCCCGCATCAGCCAGAACGAATACGGCCTGCAACGCCCCATCGACCTGAACAGATCAGTCATGAATGACGTCTGCACCCGCCAGCGCCAGTCCTATGCCAGTGACCTCAGGGATGTGACAAACATGCTTAACCAGGCCCGCTATGACATTGCCGACATTCACCTCTATGACACCCCCGATCTTTGGGATGAATTCATGGAAAGCTTTAGCAAAATGACCGAAAAGCCTTTATATGCAACCGAATTTGGCGGCCCCAATCCCGATCTGGAATTGAGGGACCCCGCCTACCAGGCCCTGCGACTTTCCGGCTATCTCCAGACGATATCTCAACTGCCACTAAAAAGGGCCTATTATTTCAAGCTGACCGATGGCGGCGATGCCTACCACGACCTTTCCGGACTGTTTGACGAAAAAGGCAACCCCAAACCCGCCCTTGATGTCTTTTTGAACCGCTGAATCAAAACCCCTGACAGACTCCTGCATTGCAAGGCACAAGGAAGGATTCGGGAACAGGGATTAGGGGCCATGGGGAATTTCGTGCAAGGATTTCATGTGGTCATGATGCGGGATTTCGGCAGGGGGTGTTTTGCCTCAGGGCGCTGGTATTGAAACATCAGGACACTTGCCAAAACAGATCAGGTAATCATCCGGGTCGGTTACCATCAGCTCGATACAGCCATAGGCTCTCCTGGTCGGCCCGGCAAACACCGGCACTCCGCCCACCTGCAGTGCCAGTTCGATCTCTTTCAGGTCCCGCACCCAGAAATAGACATCCCCTATCACCTCTCCGGGCATGTGATGACGGTTTGCCAGGGGTTTCCTGTTTCCCTGTCTCAGCATTATTGCAGCTTCACCGAACCTTAAAACCGAAAGGGCGGGTGTTTCGTTCCAGTCAAGCTCCGCAGCAACAAAGCCCAGCTTGTCCACATACCACTGCGTGGATTTTTTCAAGTCACTGACAATAAAAACCGCTGCCGTTGCAATATAATCGGATTCCCCCATGCACCCTCCAAGTGTACCCGCTTCCCGGAAGAAATATTTCCGAGTCGGAAAATCAACATATGTAATATTACCGGTATATGCAAATCTGGACCCAGCAACTCCAGGCAAAACAGGAAAAGGCATCATTTTACAAAAAACCCCAAGACTGGACGAAAATGTCAGAACAAAATATCGGAAAAACGAAAGCAGGCCATAAATACCCCACCAACTCTCTCTACAGGCAAGGACATCATGATCAGGATTTTCTGCAACACCCGCCTTCTGCAAATCTCAAAAGGCAAACTCCTGCCATTGCTGCTCGCCCTTGCATTGCTTCCCGTACCGGCAAAATCCATCCAGCCCGGGCAAACCCCCGATCTTTTTGAACGTCCCTTTGCCCCCTCCTCCTTCTGGAACCGCAAGATACCGGAAGATGCCACCTATATTGACGTTTCCGATGCGATATGGGGTGATCCCGGGCTGGCCCCCAACCGGGTTGGCGTAGAGCAGGTCACGCTGATTTACAGCGACCCTCACCAACCGGAAGTAAAAATAGTCAAATCCCGCGGCTGGAACATGCCGGGCCGGGCCCAGACCAGCGGTGAAGTGTTCTACACCAGCAGATTTGCCCCGGATGCGGGGGTGGAAGTCAGATATCCAAGCACCGGCAACGCCTCCTTTGTCATAATTGACCCTCTCAGGGGAACGGCCAGCGAAGGATCGGCCGGATGGCGCGAACCGGGCGGCGACCTGATCACCTATTACGACGAGCCGCGCCTCCATGACATCGACCTTGCAGGCGACGGGCTGTCAGGTACCCTTGGCTCGGGGCTTCCTGCTCTTGGCGGCCTCATTCGACTGGGAGAGATAAATTCGCAAATTTCTCATTCCATAGCCATATCCATGGGCAGCCGCCGATTTTCCAGGGCCCCCAAGTTCATTGCCCCGGCCTGGCGCGCCGACGGTTTTGCAGACAGTCCGCTGAACGGCTATTTTGGAAAAGACCCAAACTATGGCATGGGCACCCTTTTGGCCATTCCCCGGTCCGTGGACATAGAAGAAATTGATTGGCAGACAGAGCAGGGAAAAATCCTTGCCCGCTCAGCCCGGGAATATGGCTGGGTAATAGTGGATTCCAGCGATGGCGGCATTGGCAACGACCAGATGAAGCTCAATTTCTCAAGAGATGCCGCAAGAATTGACCTGGGCCTTGAAGTCCGGCCCGAAAACGACGAGCTGTTCGTCGCCCGGCCCGTACTGGACATAGCCGGCCTTGAAGCAGACATCATAACAATCATGGGACTGGTCATGGCCACCAGGAAGTAGCAAGACAGGCAATATTCCAGATCCGGGCATCCAGCAGCAAGGGAGCCAGAAAGAAGGGGCCAGAAAGTCAGTCCCGCTGCCATAAGATCTGCCACGCCATGTGCGTGGTGCACCTCGAAGTAGAAACTTCGAGGTGCGCCAGCGAGCTTTAATGCGAGCCGCCGGTCGTCCGGCGCCCCATCAAAGCATGAGCAAAGCGAATTAGCACGAGATATGAAAATGGTGCCGTTTGAGGGAGACCCCTCGAACACGCTTTTTGAAGTATTAGAAGCGTGGGAACAGCACCTCAAGGATTTTGACCTTGATGTCCACATACCCAAATCTCGCTCAGTCCGTGCACGCAGCCCGCGAGGGCCTTCGCTGTGAGGACTGTCGATAAAACAGACACGGTAAGCGGAATACAAGTTGATTTCCGTGTTGCCAGCGCGTTGCCGAAACCTGCAAAAACATCTCCGCGCATCACGCTTCGCCTGACAGAAAGGGAGTTGGCGACGCTCAAAAGCCTGTCCAGCGGAATGTCCTTGAGCGCTTATGTCCGAAAATGTGTATTCGGCAAAGAGGCCAAGCCCCGCAAAATACGCGCCCGCGCTCCTGTGGAAAATCACCAGGCACTTGCGCAGGTTCTTGGCCTGTTGGGACAAACCCGATTCGCCAATAATCTTAATCAGCTTGCCTACCATGCGAATTCCAGAGCATGGGGTGTTTCACTTCGTCCGGGGCATCATGAAGGGATCATCTCGTTTGAGGCATTTGAAAAAATTCAGGCGCGGCTTAAAACCGGCGGCTATGCACCGGCGCGAAAAGATGTGAATGAAGATTTTCCACTACGCGGTTTTGTGGCGTGCGCAGGCTGTTCAAAGCCCCTGACGGCGGCGTGGTCAAAAGGGAAGCGCAAGAGCTATCCCTATTACCTTTGCCACAACAAGCCTTGCACAAACTATGGCAAGTCGCTGCCAAGAGCCAAGGTCGAGGGCCAGTTTGAGGACATACTCAAAGAGATAACACCGGAACAAAATCTGTTCCAAATGGTCAAGACAATGGTTGGGCAAGCATGGGAACAGCGCGCCCTTCAGAGTAAGGCGGTGGCGGTTACCCTGCGGCGCGAAATCACCCGGATTGAGCAGGAAATCGAAGGGTTTCTTGACCGGATCGTCAGCACACAAAACGCGTCGGTGATTTCAGCCTATGAAAACAAGATCGCCTCGCTCGAACGTGAGAAGCTTTTGGCACAAGAAAAACTGGAAAAAAACAGGCGTCCGGTCAAGACCAAAGGCCAAATCTTCGAACACGCCATGCAGTTCCTGTCAAACCCCTGGAAACTATGGGATTCCGGCAATATCTTGCTGCGCAAATCAGTGCTCAGACTGGCGTTTACCTAGCGTCTGGAGTACTGCCGGAACGAGGGTTATCGAACACCAAAAACCACCTTACCCTTCAAGATGTTAGGGGATATTCAGGCGGGTGATTTAGAAATGGTGCCGGCAGCAGGAGTCGAACCCGCGACCTACTGATTACAAATCAGTTGCTCTACCAACTGAGCTATGCCGGCAGCACCGGGCGCTAGCTAGCACCTGCAGGACCAACATGCAAGTGCCCCCCCCAAACCAGAATCCCCTTGCCCCGGCCAGGTAACAAAACGTGGCATACCTTTGCAACTGCACGTCTGGATTGAAGGCCAATACCATGTTATCCAGCAAGACAAATCTTGTCCGGGAACCCAGATCTTGCCTACAAAAACCAAGCCCATTCATTTCGTCTCCAGCGGAACCCCGGAGGCTGAAGCCGCCACCAGGGCCATGACCTCCCTTTATGGCGACTGCCCGCCCGAAGAGGCGGAAATCATAGTGGTGCTGGGGGGGGATGGCCAGATGCTGCAGACCCTGCACAATTCCATGAACCACGACATACCCGTCTATGGCATGAATTTCGGATCCATAGGTTTCCTGATGAACTCCTATGACGAAAAAAATCTTCACGAGCGCATTGAAAGGGCCGAACCCAGCATCATCCACCCCCTTTCCATGACGGCCCTTGACGAAAGGGGCAACACCCACAGCGCCCTGGCCCTGAACGAGGTTTCCCTGTTCCGCTCATCTTCCCAGGCGGCAAAGATCGAAATTCTGGTCGATGGGAAATCAAGGATATCCGAACTGATCTGTGACGGGGTTCTGCTGGCCACCCCGGCAGGTTCGACCGCCTACAACCTGTCTGCCCACGGCCCCATTCTGCCGATCGATTCTCCGCTTCTGGCCCTGACCCCCATTTCTCCGTTTCGCCCCCGGCGCTGGCGCGGGGCCATATTGCCCAACAATGCAAACGTGCAGTTTCGCATCATAAAACCCTTTCGCCGCCCCGTATCGGTGGTTGCCGACAACAGGCAATACAAAAGGGTTGTAAGGGTGGATGTAAAGGAAGACCGCACCAACCGGGTGACCCTGCTTTTCGATCCTGGTCACTCCCTTGAAGAACGGGTTCTGAACGAACAGTTTAAATTCCTA
>WFPQ01000082.1 GCA_015487515.1 Hyphomicrobiales bacterium
AACTTTACCCTTGGTTCAAGCCGTACCGGGCAATTGCAGGGTAGTGGCGTATCGGTTCTTCTGCCTCCGGTTCCCATCGGACAGGCCCCGGCCGACCCTGGCCAGGCCATCGACCTTATGACCTCGGCCAGCATTGAAACACAGGGAGACGGGCAAAAAACCGATCACGAGGGAGAAAGATCCATATGGGTGGTGCAGATCGGGGCCTCGCCAACCGCCCAGGCGGCAGAGCAATTACTGAGCAATGCCACCAGCAAGATTTCGGCCCTGGAAAATTATCGCTCGTACGTGGAGCAGTTCAGCAAGACCGGACGCACCTTCTTCAGGGCCAGGTTCACCGGCTTTGCCGAGCGCGAACAGGCCATCAACATGTGCGAGGAAATAAAACAGAACAACATCAGTTGCCTTGCGGTTCAAAGCTGAGGGCGAAAACAAAACAGAACACACAGGGAAAACATCGAGTAACGAGTAAACAGGAGTATCCCGGTGAGCAAGATATCATCACTGACCGAACTGGCGAATTTTGTTGCAGGATCAAACCCGGACCCGGTCCATGACACCAAGGGCAGGCAGAGTTTCTGGCGAGCCTACAGGCGGATCGCGGCCGAAGGCTTCAAGGGCGGCCAGCCGGCAGGAGTATCAGAGCTTTTGGCAACGGTAATGGCAATTTCAGCCCGCACCCGCCGAATGATGGCGCCAAGAACCCACATAGAACTTGATGTGTTCAACCCGGCTGGAAAACGGGCTGTCCATCTTATAATGGGCAATGGCGAATAAAGACGCGGCCTTGTGCTTTCATGACTGCGTGCTTTACTTGACCAGGTACGAGCCCCCCTCAACCAGGTCCGGGCATCATGTGCCTGAAGACCAGCGGCCCCTCCCTTCTGGATCTTGACCAGTCCCTGCGGGCCTGGCGACGGTTTCTTGCCCTGGTGCTTATGGGAAGATGCAACTCTTCAACGAGGCTGCGATATTCCTTGTGAGCGCTCATGTTGGGCATGCTGGCCATGTTGCCTATGGCAGGATCATCAAGCGGATCAAAAACACTCATTCCAATGGGAAACAGGGAACGGAATACAACCCTCTCGCCAATTCCGTGTGCCACCCGGGCTCCAAGGCGGGTCGCAAGCTGATTTATGCCGCTTTGCACAAGGCGCATGTTGCGAGAGGAAAGCATGGAAATCCTGTTGCGGACCAGAATCCAGTCGATGGTCTGACCGTCAATGGCCAGTCTTTCCTTGCGGGCCCGCTGCACCAGGCGTGCATAGTGACTGAGTTCCCTGGGCTCGCCGTTCTGCGGATCTATGCGGGCCAGGACATTAAGGTCCAGCAAGCTGTCATTCAGAGGGGTAATCAGGGTGTCGGCCAGGGAATGGGCAAGACGGGTCAGGTTGGTATCAAAACCCGGGGTATCGATAATCAGAAAGTCATAATCATCCTCTACCTGGGAAATGGCATGGGCAAATACCTCGAATTCCTGGCGGCAGTTCCGGGACACGGAATCCCCATCGGAAACGGGCAAGTGGTAGTGGGTACTCTGGGGAAGTTGCAGACCATGGGCCTTTACCCAGTCACTGCGGTTCCTGATATATTGGGTCAGTGTCTGCTGGCGGCTGTCCACATCGATGGTTGCGACCCTGAAGTCCTGGTATAAAAGAAAAACAGCCAAATGAAATGCGGTAGTAGACTTGCCCGAACCCCCCTTTTCATTCCCCAGAACTATAACATGAGCCCCGCTTTCCGTCATGCCGTCCTCCGCTATGGCCTGATGGCCCGATGGGAAATCCATCAAGCCGGAACAAAATCGGAACCTGGTACTGAACTGCCAATACCAAAGGCCCCGGCCCCCGCGAATAACATACTGTCCAAAACAAAACACAAACAAGTGATGCAGGCAATAGTTTGCAAAAAATGCTTAACGGCAAAAACATATTGTAAAAAGGAGGCAGAAGCCTTTTTTCAAGGCTGGCGTCCCGAACTAGATTAGGCCCATTTTTGCAAGTTCGGATGCCAGTTCCAGGTCATTATCGCCGTTTCTGCCAAGGTCAAGATCAGCCGGGGCATCCCGCTGTTCAAGATAACGCCAGCCCTGAAAGGGGCGCCTTGGCAGGGGAACGGTTCTCGTCAGTTGCGGGGCAAGCACAATGTCGCAGCATTTCCTGCCTTCTTCATCCGTTGTGGCCAGAAGGGCCATGACCGGCTGACGGCAACAAATGGCACCCCTGATGACCCAGAACAGGGAGCCCTGTCCCGAGACAATCTCCGGCGCCCGCCTGGGGCGCATGCGGGTACGGTGCACATGAAAAAGCCCTTCCATTCCCGGCACCGAAACAAGGCGGCTCCTGCGCAATGATTGCAATTGCTCGAAGGAAGAAATTCCAACACACAATTTTATCAGGTTTATCATTGGCCATTTAATCCTGCGTCAAAATCATTTGAGACCATATGATCATCCGGACTGCTGCCTTGCCTGTATGAAATCGATTTCATCTTCCTGAACGATCCAGCTTTCCTCAAGGGCGGCTTCCAGCCATTCTTCAAAGGCATCAAGGGCAAAAATGGCGGCAAAATATTGCCTGAGCCGGTCGGAAACGGCGATATCATAGGTCTTTATGCGCGCAGCAACCGGGGCAAACATGGCATCGGCGGCACAAAATTCCCCAAACAGGAAATCACCCCGGGACTTTTTGAGCAGCCCTCCTAGCAAATCTTCAAGCCCGCTGATGTCCTGAGTTATTTCATCAGCACTGACCCGACCCGGAAAAGAAGCCCTGAGGTTCATCGGAGCCGCATTTCTTATGGCAGCAAAACCGGCATGCATCCTTGCGCTGGCCATCCGGGCCATGGCGCGGGATTCCCCATCCCCGGGCCAGATTGGCCTGCCGGGAAATTTTTCAGCCAGATATTCGATGATGGCAATGGTTTCCCCGATTACCAGGCCGTCATCCTGTAATACCGGGACAAAGCCGAAGGGCGTGCGCCTGTTGAGATTCTGCTTCCAGTCCGGACCGTTGAGCAGGATCAGTTCTTCTTCGAACTCGATGGCAAAATGCTTCATCACCAGCCATGGCCGCAGTGACCAGCTGGAATAATTCTTGTTCCCGATCAGCAGTTTCATATGTTGCCTCCATCACATAATTGAGCGGGAGAGTATCTTGCAAAAATGATTTCTTGCAAAATGATTTCTTGCAAAAAAAATGCGCCGAACGGCGCAGCATCACCCATGATCAGCATGGACGCTCAACAGGAAACTGACATTTACAAAAACATCAGGAGCCGGACAATACTGAAATAACAAGACCTAGGCCGACGAGACAGAGAAATGTCCAACTGGCGGTGCGCCAGCAAACGTTCTTTACCCGATCCTGCATATGAAAACCTCCGTCCTGCTTGATGCTCATACTCAACGATACGGCGAGTCTGCCCGTTAACGGTTCATTAACGAATGGGAGTTGCTTGTGCAACATACAAATTTGTCACAGTGGAAAACTTGCAGGCCATTGTCAGCTGACTGCAAAAACCGCCAGATACGGGAAAAGTCATGACAGGTTCAAACCAGGCCGAACCACATGGATGCAAGACCGAGGAATACAAAAAATCCTACCACGTCCGTAACCGTTGTCACAAAGGCACTGGAAGCAACGGCCGGATCGGCTCCGAACCTTTCAAGTCCCAGGGGAATGAGTATGCCTGAAATTCCTGCTGCCAGCATGTTGGCGATCATTGCAAGGCCTATCACCATTCCAAGGGCAATATTGGCAAACCAGATTGCTGCAACCAGGCCGGTTATCAGGGCAAATATCACCCCGTTGGCCAGGCCGACAAGGGTTTCGCGCATTATCAGGCGGCGAATGTTGAACTGATCCAGTTCCCGGGTGGAAAGGGCCCTTACGGTAACGGTCATGGTCTGGGTTCCCGCATTGCCCCCCATGGAAGCAACTATGGGCATCAGAACGGCAAGCGCCACCATTTGCTGCAGGGTGGCATCAAACATGCCGATTACGAGGGAAGCAAGAACTGCCGTAACCAGGTTTATCAAAAGCCAGGTTATGCGGCTGCGCACCGCTTCAAGGACGTTGCCGGAAATCTCCTCATTGCCGACCCCGGCCAGGTGCAGAATGTCTTCTTCTGCCTCCTGGTGTATTACATCGACCATGTCATCGACGGTCAGGATACCCACCATGCGATGATCTTCATCGACCACGGCCACTTCCACCAGATCAAAGCGCTCAAAGATCCGGGCTGCATCTTCCTGATCCTCACTGGCCGAAACCTCGATGATATCGCTGGACATTATGTCAGCGATCTTTTCCGTGCGCCGGGCCCTTAAAATCCTGTCCAGGGGAACGGTGCCGATCAGCACCTGCTTCTGGTCAACCACGTAGAGCTGATGGAATTCGGTTGGCAGATCCTCGGTAAAGCGCATGTAATCTATGGTCTGGCCCACATTCCAGTGGGGGGGGATGGCCACGAACTCGCTCTGCATGCGCCGGCCGGCGCTTTCTTCGGGAAAATCCAGGGAACGGCGCAGGGAAAGGCGTTCGAATTCGGGGACCAGGGCCAGGATTGCATCCCGATCGGCCTGCTCGATATCCTCCAGTATGAATACCGCATCGTCGCTGTCGATGTTGGTCACCCCCCGGGCAATCTCCCGGTTTGGCAGTTGTTCGATCAGGTCAACACGTACCGCCTCATCGACCTCCGTGAGGGAAGAATAATCAAAATCATCCCCCAGCAACTGAATAAGCGCCAGCCTGTTATCAGCATTTATCGCCTCAAGAATATCACCGAAGTCCGCTTCCGGCACCCCGGCAAACATTTCCTGCAGCTTCCTGGCGTCTTTTCTGGAAATCAGTTCACAGGCCTTTTTGACCCACTCTTCGTTGAGGCGGTCATCCTGTGAACGCCATGGAGACTGCCTGAGACGGCTTGGCCGGCTTTCCATAACTTCAACCTGCTCATTCATGACGGAAAACTCCGGTTTCACTCACCACCAGCAGGTCGGGGCAACCAGACTTGCCAGTGCTTTCAGATAACATGGTTAGACGAGTTTGCCAGAAATGGTAAGAAATGAATCAGACCATGCCGAAAATCTCAAAGGCAACAAACGGTAACATCAGGAGTTATAAAAACCAAAACAGGACCGTAAAAACACCCGCTCACGGCCTTGGCCAAGGCAGGAGCCGCAAAACAATAGCAAAGCTTTTTGCAGTTCCTGCCTTCTGGCAGCTTTGTGTGCCCGGGCAGGCTTTTCAAAAGGCACATAAAGGCGGGCAAGGACATATAAAGCCCCGGCCGCATCCAAATCCGTCAGGAAGCAAAATCAGGAATTACGAACGAAACAGTCGCCCCCTGCATCCTTTATGGACTGGCAGATGGCGTTGGCCTGGGCCATGGTATTGGTTGGCAGTTGCACCCGGTAATAAATACCCCTGCTGCCAAGGTCAACGCGGCGAACCAGCAATTGCCCGCCTTCGAGCAGGGAAGAAAACCTGGACTGCAGGGTGGCGGCCGTCTGGTTGGCTGCATTTTCATCACGCTGGGAGGCCAGTTGCACGAAGGCGGCAGGATTTGTTACCGGCTGGGCCAGGGAATTTCCCGCAGGAACTGCCGGAGCCGCAGGAGCACTGGCAACCAGGTTGAGCGCACCGTTACCGGCCGGAGTGCCGGATGTTCCCGGGCTGGTCTGGGGAACCACGCTTTGTCCGCTGTTGCGGTTTATCACCGCGGCCAGGGCATCCCTGTTGGCTATCGGCGGTTCGGGAGTTGGAGCAACGGATGGGGTTGGGGCTGCGATGTCTTGCAGCCTAAGGTTAAGGGCTTCCTCGGGGTTTGCAGGCAGGGAGGCA
>WFPQ01000083.1 GCA_015487515.1 Hyphomicrobiales bacterium
GCAGGAAACCCTCATCCTCCACGACCCGCCGCCGGTCCGTTGTCAAATGCGCCCATGACGAATTCCATCATGACGAATTCCCCCATGACGAATTCCCCATGGCGAATTCCCCATGCCCCATGCCGGACCCTCATGGTGACCAGGCATCATAATCGGCGCTGACCCGGGGTCTTTGTCCCTTCTTCAGAAGCGAACTCTGGGGACGATAGGCATCGGCGGTTCCGGTCAGGTTTTCGACATGCGGCTTTTCCCAGAACCCTGGCACGTAGCGTTCCTCGTCCGGCAGCAGGTCCGTACGGTGATGTATCCAGCCATGCCAGCCCGGAGGAATGGCCGAAGCCTCTACCTCCCCATTGTATATTACCCAGCGCCGGGGGCCCTTCCTGGCCTTGTAATATCGGTTTCCCGCCTCATCGGTGCCCACATGCACCCCGTTCAGCCAGGTGAACAGGCGCGTTCCAAGGGTCTGCCTGCGCCACCATATGAATAATTCCGCAATAAACTGCATCTGCCCGCTTTCCTGCCGAAAACTTCAAACAGCCATCACCTATCATGAGTTGAGGTTTGCGGCCAAGCCCCCCCGACCGTTTTTGGCTGACAATTTACCGTTCCGCACAAGCTGGCATACCCGGCCCGCCAAGAGCCTGCACCCTGCCAGCATGCAAACCACCAGGCCGAATTGATGCTCATCAGACAGGGTTAGTAGACAAGGTTAGTTCCATGAAAGAATTTGCCCCGTCAAAAGGTGGAAGTCAGAATCCTGTCCACATCACTTTGAATTGTATCCATCGCCTTCAACTGCTCGGCCTGATACTCCCTCGCCGCGGACAATTGCTGCTGTTTCTCGATCTCCTTGTCCAGCTTTTCCTCCACCCCGGCCACCACATATCTCTCTCCCACCAGCTTCAGTTCCCGCTCATCCGAAACAACCCACTTTATGTGATCCATCAGAATGGCCGGAGAAATCGGCTTGACCAGCACCGACTGGGCTCCCAGCCTCATGGCGCTTTCCACCGCCTTTTGCCTGGCATGGGCAAACAGGACCACGATCGGCACCAGGCACAGGGGGAACATTTTTTCATGACGAATCAGCTTCAGAAATTTCCGCCCCGAATAGGGACCCGAATCCCAGTCCAGCAAGACCATGCAGGGAGGGTCGCTGAGCATGGATGTAACGGCCGAATCAGTTTCATCGAATATCCTGACCGAACGGTGCCCGAAATTTGAAAGCATGGCCCGCAACAGATTTTGCATCTGCCTGTTCGGCTCTATCACCACTATCGAATTCAAGCCGGTTTTTCCGGCATTCTTTTTTGATTTTACCTTCTTTACCATGGCACATTCCCCGTTGCGGATACCCGTGCACTCAAAAATCATCACCCGGCCAAACCCGGCCGAAAAAATTCCCCGAAAAAAAAATCACCTTCGAACCAAAATATTGCCCTTGACTTGAATTCGAATCTAGTTGGGTCGAGTCCCCTTGGGATTCTCCGCCAGTTCCATGCTAGGGTTTTGCTAACCACAATAGAACAAAAAGCACCAATCCTGCTTGGGTTTAAACAGAATTCCCCATGAACCTGATCCATGAAAAAAACCGCTGTGCCACCCGGCAATTTCTGCCTGCCCTCCACCTGTCCCGAGTTTTTTCAAATTCTCAAACAACCATCGCACCCCCCAGATTTTGTGATATTTGCCGCACTCTGCCACTACAGATGGAATTTTCCGCCATTTTGTATGCTTGACCTTGCCATTCAAAAGGCACTAGTTTTACCGAGTTGCACATTTGGAAATTTTGAGGAGGTCAGATCAGATTCTTGGCGTTTGGGCACCGGTTTGCGTCTTTGCTTTGCCTTTCCGACAATCCCGGAACCGGCAGCAGACCAGTTCATGAAATCCGGCTCTTGCGGCCCTGGTCCTGAAATTTCAACATCAGGACAATCCGCAAGATCGCCGTATTAAAGATTACCGCATCATTACGGTATATCCATGCGTAAAAACCCATAGAACCATGCGCTGGCAACGAACGCTGTTCAGGAACTGACGCTGTTTGAGGTCTTGTTGGCATGAACCTTTTGACACCAGGTCCTTGTCAACCAGGTCCTGCCGACTTTGAATCTGATGAGACCTGGCATGATGAATTGTACAAATTCCGGTTTTGCGGTCGCACCATTTCCGACCCTGACCGGGGCAACTTGCAAAACGACAGGTAAACGGCGGAACAGGACCGGTTCGCCGTATTGGGGCAATAACGGATCCGGGACAAACCTTGGATCAATGGCGGAATTTCTTCCGCAACACTTTGGGAATTGAAAAACATGCGCGTCGAACGTCTGTTCACCAGGTCAGGCAAATCAGCCTATGATGGCCTTGAGTTCAAGAAAACCACCAGTGAAATTCGCAATCCTGACGGCTCAATTGTCTTTCAGCTCAAGGACATAGATGTTCCTGCCGCCTGGTCCCAGGTGGCAGCCGACATCATAGCGCAAAAATATTTCCGCAAGGCCGGCGTGGCAAAAATCCTGAAAAAGGTCGAAGAGAACGATATTCCATCCTGGCTCTGGCGCTCGGTTCCCGACGAAAAGGCCCTTGAAAACCTGCCGGAAGAAGAGCGCTATGGCTCCGAAACCGATTCAAGGCAGGTTTTTGACCGTCTGGCCGGCACCTGGACCTATTGGGGGTTTAAGGGCAAGTATTTTGATACCGAAGAAGACGCCCTCGCCTTTTATGATGAAATCCGCCACATGCTGGCCACCCAGCGCGTTGCCCCCAATTCACCCCAGTGGTTCAATACCGGACTGTTCTGGGCCTATGGCATAGACGGGCCGGGACAGGGCCATTATTACGTGGACCCCTTCACCCACAAGCTGGTCCAGTCCAGATCCTCCTACGAGCACCCCCAGCCCCATGCCTGCTTCATCCAGTCGGTCGATGACGACCTGGTCAACGAAAACGGCATCATGGACCTGTGGGTGCGCGAGGCGCGGCTGTTCAAGTATGGCTCGGGAACCGGCTCGAATTTTTCTTCCCTGCGCGGCGAAGGAGAAAGCCTTTCTGGCGGCGGAAAGTCTTCGGGGCTAATGAGTTTTCTAAAGATAGGAGACCGCGCCGCCGGAGCCATAAAATCCGGCGGTACCACCCGCCGGGCCGCCAAGATGGTGGTGGTGGATATCGACCATCCCGATATCGAGCAGTTCATCAACTGGAAGGTGAAAGAAGAGCAGAAGGTTGCAGCTTTGGTTACCGGCTCAAAGGTCGTCTCCAGGCATCTCAAATCCCTGATGAAGGCCTGTGTAAACTGCACCGGTACCGGTGATGACTGCTTTGACCCCGGCAAGAATCCGGCTCTGAAGCGCGAAGTGCGGGCCGCAAAGGCCGCCCTCGTTCCCCAGAACTATATTTACCGGGTAATCCAGTTTGCCCGCCAGGGTTACAAGGACCTGGACTTTCCGGTCTATGACACCGATTGGGACAGCGAGGCCTATCTCACGGTTTCCGGGCAGAATTCCAACAATTCGATCCGGGTCAGCGATGATTTTCTCAAGGCGGTAGAACAGGATGCGGACTGGGATCTGATCGGGCGCATCAGTGGCGATGTCATCAGGACCGTCAAGGCCCGGGAACTTTGGGAGAGCGTGGGCTATGCGGCCTGGGCCTGTGCGGATCCGGGCATCCAGTATCACACCACCATCAATGACTGGCATACCTGCCCCAAGGCCGGCCCCATCAATGCCTCGAACCCCTGCTCGGAATACATGTTCCTTGATGACACGGCCTGCAACCTGGCCTCCATCAACCTTCTGCCCTACCGCAACCAGGACGGCACCTTTGACACCAGGTCCTTTGAGCACACCACCCGGCTCTGGACCATGGTGCTGGAAATTTCGGTAATGATGGCCCAGTTTCCATCCAAGTCCATCGCCCTTGGCTCCTTCAACTATCGCACCCTTGGCATCGGTTACGCCAATATCGGCGGCTACCTGATGACCTCGGGCATCCCCTATGACAGTGAAGAGGGACGGGCCATCTGCGGGGCCATTTCGGCAATTCTTACCGGGGTTTCCTATGCCACCTCGGCGGAAATGGCCCGAGAACTGGGCCCATTCAAGGACTATGAACGCAACGCCGAGTCCATGCTCAACGTCATTGCCAACCACCGCAACGCCGCCCATGGCAATGCCGACGGCTACAAGAATCTGTCCATTGCCCCGGTTCCCCTGGATGGCAGCGCCTGCCCCGACCAGAATCTGGTTCAAAGGGCAAGGGCGGCCTGGGACGCGGCCCTTGAACTTGGCAGCAAGCACGGTTTTCGCAATGCCCAGGTTTCCGTCATTGCCCCCACCGGCACCATCGGCCTTGTCATGGATTGCGATACCACCGGTATCGAGCCTGACTTTGCCCTGGTAAAGATGAAGAAGCTGGCTGGCGGCGGCTAGTTTAA
>WFPQ01000084.1 GCA_015487515.1 Hyphomicrobiales bacterium
AGGCGGTCCTGGCCCTGGCCCTGCTCAGGGAGCCGATCGATGAGTTTTTCGAACATGTCATGGTCAATGACAAGGATGAAAACATCCGCAAGAACCGCCTGAACCTGCTGGCGGGATTACGCAACTGCATGCATCTGGTTGCGGATTTTTCAAAAATCTCCGGCTGACAGAACAGGAATCCTGACCAGACAATACTGCTGCCAGGCATTTTCGGCCATGGTGCCGGTCAAACTTGAAGCCGTTGCCATTATGAGTTTCAACCTCGCGCCGGCAGGGCTTTATTGCCTCGCGCCGGCAGGGCTTTATTGGCCTCGCGCCGGCAGGGCTTTATTGCCTCGCGCCGGCCAGGCTGGTTTCCACAAGCAGCATTCAGCCCGCACCCGTGGCCCTCAGCCAGGCCTGACCGCATGCCTTGGACAATTCACGAATGCGCAAGATATAACCCTGACGTTCGGTAACGGAAATGACCCCGCGCGCATCCAGCATGTTGAACAGGTGTCCGGCCTTCAGTACCTGCTCATAGGCGGGAATTGCCATGACACGGCCAACGGATTCCCCGCCCCCCGGACCATCCTGGCCGGAGGCAGCCAGAATTGCCCGGCATTCCCTTTCCGCATCGTCAAAATGGCGCACCAGAATGCCGGTATCGGCAACTTCAAAATTATAACGGGACGATTGCTGCTCGTTGGGCAGAAAAACATCACCATAGGTGACCTTTTCCCTGCCCTGCCTGCCATTGAAATTCAGTTCGTAAACATTGTCCACATTCTGAATATACATGGCCAGGCGCTCAAGCCCATAGGTGATTTCCCCGGAAACGGGCTTGCATTCAAAGCCTGCAACCTGCTGAAAATAGGTGAACTGGGAAACCTCCATGCCATCACACCAGACCTCCCAGCCCAGGCCCCAGGCACCAAGGGTCGGGTTTTCCCAGTCATCCTCGACAAAACGCAAATCATGCATGTCCGGATCGATGCCAATGGCAAAAAGGGATTTCAGGTAAAGTTCCTGAATGTCCGGCGGAGATGGCTTCAAGATCACCTGGAACTGGTAATAATGCTGCAGGCGATTGGGATTCTCTCCATAGCGGCCATCGGTAGGACGCCGGGAAGGCTGCACATAGGCCGCATTCCATGGATCCGGGCCAAGGGCCTTAAGAGTGGTTGCCACGTGGGAGGTACCGGCCCCCATCTGCATGTCATAGGGCTGCAACAGGGTACAGCCCTGATCGGCCCAGTAATGCTGCAGGGCCAGAACAAGGCCCTGAAACGAATTCTTCGGATCCATGTGGGGAGAAATGATCTTGCTCATAATTGGCCTGTTATAAATTGCGCGGACAAATCAGCCGTCCGGGTGCGAACCTAAACAGGCAGCCGATTCCGGTCAAACCAAATCACCGGTTCGAAACAATATTACAGGGCAGTCCGGGGTCAACCCCCGGAAGAATTGCAGTCCGAACTGAGGCCCAGCATCTTGAAAACCATGGCCGCCGGGCAAAAGCCGGTAAAAGCAGACTGAAAAAGGTTAAGACCAACGAACAGGGTCAGTATCAGCCACAGGGGAGAAAAGAGCCAGGACAGGGCAACTGAAACAACAATCATCAGACCCGCCAGGGCAAGAACAGCATTTTCAACAGACATGGTGGTTTCCTTCGTATGGTTTTCCTTGGGTTCAGCGTATTCAGAGTGTTCTTTTACGCCATTGAACAGGATTGAAACGCAGGGACTGCACAATTCAGGGGCCTGCGGAATCCGTACCGACAAACCAGGGCGGCAATCTTTATATTAGATGTTACTAATATAAAAACAGGATCGTTACAAGAAAAATCGGGGCAATGGTGAAAATTTTCCTAACGGTGCCGCGGCCTGCCAGCAAGATACGCATTTTTGCTAGTCATCGTCCCTGTCTGACGAAGAGTCTTGTGCTGACCCCTTGTTGCCGGTCCGGTTTTTATCGGGGCGGAAAATTCCATCCCGGTCCTTTTTCAACTCCACCACATCAGGGCGATCCCGCTCCCTGAGATCGCGCTCGCGCACTGCCCTGTCGTGCTTTTTGAACTGTTCACGCCAATCATTTATGATGCGTCTTATGCCAAAATAAATGGCAGCCCCTATTATGACATAGGTCAGCAATCTTATGATGATGCCGGTCATGGGTCTTCAAGGTCCATCATGGGGTTTCAAAGCCCGAACCGGGACCAAAGGGAACGCTCCTCCACGGCATCAATTATCTCGGCTCCCATTCCCCCTTCAATGCGGGCAGAAAGGCCAAGGGACGGCAGCGAGAACATGGCGCGCCTGGTCTTTATCGGCTTGAGCCTGACGTCATCGCCAAAACGTTCGCGAAGGACCGTATGCATGTCGCCAATGGCATCGACAAGGCCAAGCTCGATGGCACGCACGGCAGTCCACCACTCCCCGCTGAACAAGTCATCGTCCGTGCCGTTGAGCTTTTCGCCCCGGTGCGATTTTACATAATCGATGAAAACCTGGTGAATGTCCTTTTCAAAACGCAGGATCCTGTCCACGTCTTTCTTTTTTTCCGGCATGAAAGGGTCAAGGGTCGACTTGTTCTTTCCGGCCGTATAGATG
>WFPQ01000085.1 GCA_015487515.1 Hyphomicrobiales bacterium
GCTGACGGGGGCTGACGGGACCGGAGGAGTCTCGCCGGGACTTGAAATTTGCCTGCAACGGGTCCAAGAAGCACGAAAGCGCTCCCCCGGATTTCACCCAAAACAGGTTTCAAGACCAGCAAGCAAGTTTGAAAGCCAACAGGTTTGAAAAGAAGACGACAAATGCCCCCTGCTCAAAAAAAACTGTTCATCAAGACCTTTGGCTGCCAGATGAATGTCTATGACAGCAACCGGATGGCCGACGCGCTGGCCCCCCATGGCTATTTGCAGACCAGCAACATGGAAGAGGCCGACCTGGTGGTGCTCAACACCTGCCACATCCGGGAAAAGGCTTCCGAAAAGGTGTTTTCAGAACTGGGGCGCCTGAAAAAACTGCGCGAACA
This sequence comes from Hyphomicrobiales bacterium, assembly GCA_015487515.1. Taxonomy (GTDB): domain Bacteria; phylum Pseudomonadota; class Alphaproteobacteria; order Rhizobiales; family Devosiaceae; genus DROE01. The sequence goes on from WFPQ01000085.1 coordinate 384, forward strand.
ACGCTCTGTCAAGGGCAGGAACACCATGATCGGGGTCGCCGGCTGCGTGGCCCAGGCGGAGGGAGATGAAATAATTGCCCGGGCCCCGGTGGTCGACCTGGTTTTTGGCCCCCAGTCCTATCACCGACTGCCCGAACTGGTGACAAGAGCAAAGATGGAAAGGGTGATAGATACGGATTTTCCCGAGGAGGACAAGTTCGAACATCTGCCGGCCCCGGCCAGGAAGATTTCGGCCTCCCGGGGCCTGAGCGCATTCCTGACCGTGCAGGAGGGATGCGACAAGTTCTGCTCCTTTTGCGTGGTCCCCTATACAAGGGGCTATGAAACCTCAAGACCGATGGCCGCGATAATCAGCGAAGCCCGTGATCTTGCCGGAGCCGGGATTCGGGAAATCACCCTGCTGGGGCAGAATGTAAATGCCTATCACGGCCCCGATGCCGATGGAAACGAAAACGGGCTGGGGGCATTGCTGTTCGAACTGGCCGGAATAAAAGGTATCGAGCGCCTGCGCTATACAACCTCCCATCCCAACGACATGAATGACGAACTGCTGGCCGCCCATCGGGACCTGCCCCAGCTGATGCCCTATCTGCATCTGCCGGTGCAGTCGGGCTCGGACAGGATCCTGCAGGCCATGAACCGCAGGCACGGCAGCAAATCATATCTGCAGATAATCGAAAAAATCCGCAAATACCGCCCGGATATCGCCATTTCGGGAGATTTCATAGTCGGCTTTCCCGGCGAGAGTGATGAAGATTTCAGTGATACAATGACACTGGTGAAGGAAGTTGGCTATGCCAGTGCCTATTCCTTCAAATATTCCCCCCGCCCGGGCACTCCCGGGGCCCTGCTGGAAAACCGGGTCGAACCCGAAGTGGCCGACGAGCGCCTGCAACAATTACAGGAGCTTATAAAGCGGCAGCAGGGCGAATTCAACGACCGGTGCTGCGGAAAAACCCTTTCGGTACTGCTGGAAAAACCGGGCCGGCAAGACGGGCAACTGGCCGGGCGCTCCCCCTATCTGCAGGCCGTGCACGTGGATGCCCCTTCCTCCATGATCGGCTCGATAGTTCCGGTAAGGATAAAAAGCGCCGGCCCCAATTCACTATATGGGGAACTAATTGCAGATTAGACCCTGACCGGAGACTTTTCAGCCGTTATAGTGACAATGGTCATCAACATTTGCCATCAGACCCCAGGAAAGCAGGAACGTTTGAGCAAAGCAAATTCACCCCAGAGGGAAATTTCAGCCAGCCAGCTGGAAATGGCCTTCGAAAACAACCGGCTCCTGCCCCAGCTCTACGGGGAATATGACCAGAATCTGGCCCTTGTCGAGCAGCGCCTGCAGGTAAAGATAACCCCGCGTGGCAATCACCTGCTGATCGATGGGCCGGACGGCTCCATAGAGCAGGCCCGACAGATACTGGAATCCCTTTATGAACTGCTGGAAGAAGGAAAGACCATAGCCATCGGCGATGTCGATGGACTGATACGCATGGTACTGACCTCTGATGCCCAGCTTTTCCTGCCAGAAATGAAACGGGGGGGAAGGGTCAGAATGGCCCGCATCACCACCAGGAAATCAACCATAATCGCCCGTACCCCGGCCCAGGATGCCTACATGCGCGCCTTTGCCCGCAATGACCTGACCTTTGGCATCGGACCGGCGGGGACAGGCAAGACCTACCTGGCGGTAGCCCATGCCGCCTCCCTGCTGGAACGGGGAGACATCAATCGCATAATACTTTCGCGCCCGGCCGTCGAGGCCGGAGAAAGGCTGGGTTTCCTGCCCGGCGACATGAAAGACAAGGTCGACCCCTATCTGCGGCCGCTTTATGACGCACTCTTTGACATGATGTATCCCGAAAATGTAGAACGCTCCCTGGCCTCGGGAATAATAGAAGTCGCACCGCTGGCCTTCATGCGCGGACGAACCCTTTCCAATGCCCTTGTAATTCTGGACGAGGCCCAGAACACGACCGCCATGCAGATGAAGATGTTCCTGACCCGGATGGGAGAAAATTCCAGGATGATAATAACAGGGGACCTATCCCAGGTCGACCTGCCGCCCGGACAGGCTTCGGGACTGGAACAGGCCATATCCCTGCTGGGCAACATCAGGGGAATCGGCATCTCGCGCTTTGGCCACGAAGACGTGGTGCGCCACCCCCTGGTGGCCCGCATAGTGAAAGCCTATGACAGGCAGGACGAAAACAGGCCGGACAAAGACGACAGGCAAGGGTAAGGGGTGGAAAACTGGCAAATCCGACGGGCAGACAGGACCACAGGCTGGAAATCGGCCTGATCGTAAA
>WFPQ01000086.1 GCA_015487515.1 Hyphomicrobiales bacterium
GCTGATCGGCAGGTAGAGGGCAGAGGGTGGCTGGAAATTGATGGCTTGCCCTGCGGTTTCTGCCGGTTTTACGGGGGCATACCCATCGGTTTCTTTTCTATCCGGGGCTGACGTGCTGGTCTGAAGCCTGGCTTTTTCCGGCAAACAGTTCGATTACGTTCGCGGTATCGATGCGTTTGTCTTCGACTTTGTCTTTTCCTGGTTTTTTGTGACTCTTTTCAAGGCGCGCCAGTACCCGGTCGCGAACGAACAGGGGCGACATGGGTTTTATTATAACCTCGTCAATGGCGGCGAACTTGCAGGCCTGCCTGGTGTGGCTTGAAATGTCCCGGGCAAGGGCAATCATTTCAAATTGACGGTCTGGATTTGCCGTCCTCAGTTCTATTGCCAGTCTGGCAGCGCTGGAGCCGCTGATTTCAAAATCACAGACTATCAGGTCTATGGGAGCGATGCGCATGTGCTGTTCCAGACCGGCCGGGCGGGAAAAGCTCTGCACTACCAGGTTCTCCTCGCAATCAAGTGCCATGGCCAGGATTGAACCCAGCGCCGGGCTGGCGGTCAGTATCGCTACGAATTTCCTGTTTCCGTCCATTTTCAGCCCGCGTTGCAATCCGTCCTCAACCCGTCCCCAACCCGTTCCCTTGGCTTTGCAGGCAGGTTCTTCTGATATTTCAGCCTGACCTTCTCTGGTCTTTCAGCCCGGCCCCCTCCGGTTCCGGCCGGCTTTGCCCTGGTCATTTGCAGCCCGGTCACAACCCGGTATCTGTCAGAGCCCGGCTTGTATCCAAAGCCTTTCTCTGGTCCGGTCTGCGATTCCTGGTCCGGCTTGCGATTCTTGTCCCGGCTTGCGATTCTTGTCCCGTTTTGCAATCGAACCTGCGTTGAAATATCTTGGTTAACAAATGGTTAACACGGATTTTGGTGGCAGGCAATTCCTCAAGGCCCTGAAATGTGAAAACCGGCCGTTTTTCAACGGCCGGTTCTTGCAACGGGGTATTCTGGCATGATGGGTTCATGCCAGCATGGCAGTTCCATGACCGCCGGGGTGCAGGTCATCAGAAAATCTGGAGAAATCCAGAGAAATCCAGAGAAATCCTAGGAAGCGGCTTCGAACAGCTGTTCCACATATTCCCAGTTTACCATCTCGTCAAAGAACGCTTCCAGATATTTGGGACGGGCATTGCGATAATCAATGTAATAGGAATGCTCCCACACATCGACACCGAGCAGCGGCACTCCGCCATGGACTAGGGGATTTTCGCCATTAGGGGTTTTTGTAACCGTCAGCTTGCCGTTTTCAAGGGCAAGCCAGGCCCATCCGGAGCCGAATTGGGTGACTCCCGCATTTATGAAGTCGGCCCGCAATTTTTCCACTGAACCGATGTCCTCGATGATTTTTCTTTCCAGCGCGCCGGGAATGTTGCCACCGCCATTCGGTTTCATCCAGTTCCAGAAATGCAGGTGATTGTAGTGCTGGGCTGCATTGTTGAACAATCCGGCATTGCTGCCAAACGATTCCCTTACGACGTCTTCGAGACTTTTTTCCTCTAACCCGGAACCTTCGAGCAGCTTGTTGCCATTGGTCACATAGGCCTGGTGGTGCTTGTCGTGGTGATATTCGAAGGTTTCGGCCGACATGTAGGGGGACAGCGCATCGTGGGAATAGGGAAGTTCTGGAAGTTCAAAAGCCATGGTGGCCTCCTGCTGTTTGTTGGATTTCAAGATACCGGTGTCTGGTTAGGCCTCCTATAGGCGAATATGAAATCGGCGGCAAGGTAGCAGATGTTCACGCTTTCTTGCCGTTGCAGATCCAGATGGCAAAGGCCTGTACCAGGGCGCTTTCCTTTATGCGCTCGAACCTTCCCGAGGCTCCCCCGTGCCCGGCTTCCATGTTGGTTTTGAGGAAAAGCACGTTATCGTCGGTTTTCATTTCGCGCAATCTGGCCACCCATTTCGCCGGTTCCCAATAGGTTACTCTTGGGTCGGTAAGACCCGCCAGCACCAGCATGGCCGGATAGTCTTTTCTTTCCACATTGTCATAGGGTGAATAGCTTTTTATGAGTTCGAAATCCTCCCTTGACTTTATGGGGTTGCCCCATTCCTGCCATTCGGGAGGTGTCAGGGGCAGGCTGTCATCCAGCATGGTGTTGAGCACATCGACAAAGGGCACCTGGGCTATTATGCCGGCGAACAGGTCCGGCTGCATGTTTGCAACCGCCCCCACCAGCATGCCGCCTGCAGATCCCCCGTGGGCGATCATCTTGTCCCTTGCCGCTATTCTTTTTGCAACCAGGTGTCTTGCCACCGCAATGAAATCTTCAAAACTGTTGGTTTTTGCCTTTCCCCTCCCATCTTCATACCAGTGATATCCCTTTTCCATTCCTCCTCTTACATGGGCAATGGCATGAACGAAGCCGCGATTGACCAGGGACAGGTTGGTTATGGAAAAGCTGGCCGGCAGCGAGATTCCATAGGCTCCGTAGCCATGGAGCAGGCATGGGGCGGAGCCGTCCAGTTTCGTGTTCTTGTGATATAGCAGGGTTATGGGGATCTTTTGCCCGTTTCTTAAGGCAAATATCCTGTCTGTTACGTAGTCCCTGCTATCATGCCCGCTGGGAATCTGCTGTCGCTTCAACAGGGTGCGGTTTTCGCTTTCTATTTCAAAATCATGGATTTCCATCGGGGTGGTCGGTGAAGAATAGCTGAAGCGTATGGTCCTGGTATCGAATTCATAGCCCGGGGCAACGCCAAGCGAATAGGCTTTTTCCCTGAAGTCTATGTCCTTTTCCCCGCCGGTATTCAGGTCCCGGATGACTATCCGGGGCAGACCTTCATGTCTCTCAAGCCTGATCAGGTGGTTCCTTGTCACGAAAAAGCTGACGATCAGGGTGCCGTGCACATGGGGAATTTCATCCTTCCAGTTTTCCCGGCAGGGGTTTTTGGCTTCAACCCGGACAATCTTGAAATCCCTGGCTCCATCGCAGTTCGTGCGTATGAACAGTTCTCCGTTTCGTTCCTCGGCACTGTATTGATGCCCTGTCTGGCGCTCCGCTATCATGGTGATCTTGCCATCATTTTCGGTATCAAGAAGGCGGATTTCCGAGGTCTGGTGGTCGTGGCTGTCTATTATTATGAACCTGGAGGACAGGGTCTTGCCCACTCCTACAAAAAATCTGCTGTCATTTTCTTCATATATTACCCGGTCTTGCGACTGTTTTTCCCCGATCCGGTGTTCCATTACCCGGCAGGGTCGGTGATTTTCATCCAGTTCCGTGTAATATATGCTTTTGCTGTCATTGGCCCAGACGACCGCACCGGAGGTTTTTTCGAGCACGTCATCCATGTCGTGTCCGCTTTCAAGGTCGCGAATTCTGATGGTGTAAAATTCCGAACCCTTGCGGTCGCAGGACCACCCCAGGAACCTGTGGGATGGGTCGTGGCAGGCGCCGCCAAAACCAAAATATTCCTTTCCGGCTTCCCTGTTGCAGTCAAGCAGAACCGTTTCGTTTTCTCCCGAGCGCAAGGTGCGCACCAGCAGGGGGTATTGTTTGCCGGTTTCCATTTTTGAAAAATAGGCGAATGGTCCGTCCTTTGATGGAACCCCGCTTTCATCCTCTTTCATGCGTCCGCGGATTTCCCGGTATATGCTTTCCTGCAAATCTCGGGTCCTGTCGTCGAAGGTTTTCAGGAAATACCGGTTTTCCGCTTCCAGGTACTTTCTTGTTTCATCGTTCAGCAATTCCGGATTTATCATGACCTCTTGCCAGTTTTCATCCCTGATCCAGTGATAGGGATCCGAAAGCAAGACGCCATGGATTGTTCTTTCGTGGCTTTTTTTTGCAGCTGCCGGTGGCATGGGCATGTCTTTCCTGTTCACTGGCTGTCCCGTTCTTCGTCTTGCCGTATTTCTTTGCCTGGGACAAATTCAAGGGCCACCCCGTTCATGCAATAGCGCAATCCGGTCGGCTCCGGGCCATCCCTGAAAACATGGCCCAGATGGGCCCCGCAATCGCTGCAGGATATTTCGGTCCGCTTCCTGAAAAGTGAATTATCGGCCCTTTCCACAAGGGCCCGTGGGGATGAGGGCTGAAAGAAGCTTGGCCACCCGGTTCCGGAATCAAATTTTGCATCTGCTTTGAAAAGCAGTTGTCCGCAACAGACACAATGATATTCCC
>WFPQ01000087.1 GCA_015487515.1 Hyphomicrobiales bacterium
CGGGTAATATTGCCGGCCGGCATCGGTCAGGCTCAGCTTGCGTGTGGTACGGTGCAAAAGCCGTGTCCCCAGCCGCGCCTCCAGTTGCGCAACATATTTGCTGACCAGCTTTTTTGAAATGCCGACCCGATCCGCCGCTGCGGTGAAAGAGCCGGTTTCCACCGCGGCCACAAAGGTTTTCATTCCGTCCAGAACATCCATAATTGTCTATAAAACGGAGAAAATCATTCGTCAATAGGGGCGTTTATCTACCTAATCTAAGGGTCCATGTTGGAGTCATCAAACGGGCAAAGGCACTTCCGCCAGCCCGCCAGAACCAAAGGACAAGAACATGAAACTGAAACCACTCATCACAGCGGCCTTTATCAGCCTGCCCGCCGGCATGGCACTGGCCCAGCAGCCCAGCTATTTCGAAGGCGGTATTACGCCGGAGAAATACTATTCGGGCGGGGCATCCGACAGCGCACTTGGCGACCAAAACCTGAAAACCTTCGATACGCTCGACTTCGAGATTTTCAGCAACCAGGAATGGGACCGCCTGCAGGAGAGCCATGCCGATGACATCGTCGTCACCTGGCCCGATGGCAGTTCCACCGTGGGTATTGAGCGCCATATCGCAGACCTCAAAAAACTGTTCGTGTTTGCGCCCGATACCGAGATCAAGCTGCATCCGGTGAGGATTGCTTCCGGGGACTGGACCGCCGTGGCCGGTGTCATGACCGGCACTTTCACCGAATCGATGCCGGTCGGCGATGGCACATTTATCGAGCCGACAGGGCAGAGCTTTGAATTGCCCATGTCTACCATCGCTTTCTGGCAGAACGGCGAAATGGTCCATGAATGGCTGTTCTGGGACAATGCCACCTACCTGAAGCAACTGGGCATTGGCAACTGAACTGTTCCAAAAGCCTGTGCAGATTCACCATGCCGGGCATTTCAAACAAACCATCGCCGCAATCATGCGGCTCGTGAAAGGACAAGAAAATGAAAGTAGCAATTATTGGCACCGGCAATATCGGTGCGGGCCTGGCAAAGACCCTGGCCAAAGCGGGCAACCGGGTAACCCTGGCGGGTAAAACTGCGGCTGACGGGGCCGTATTGGCGGAAAACCTCGCAGCCTCTACCGGGGACGCGATGACCGGCGCCACCATTCCCGAGGCGGTGCAGGGAGCCGATATCGTGATCCTCGCCGTTCCCTACGGGGCCATTGCCGGCATTGTCGGGCAGGCGGATTTCGGCGGCAAGGTCGTTGTTGACCTGTCCAACCCGGTTGCCGAGGATTTTTCCGGCATAACCCTCGGCTTTACCACCTCCGCCGCCGAAGAGGTGCAGGCGCTGTTGCCTGCGGCGCAGGTGGTCAAGGCCTTCAACACCGTATTCGCGCAGGTTTATGACAAGGGGCTTGATTTTGGCGGCCATGCCGTGCCGGCCTTTGTGGCCTCGGATGATGATGGCGCCAAGGCCGAGGTTCTGGAATTGGCGGCAGGGGCCGGGTTTGAGCCGGTTGATGCCGGTGCCTTGCGCAATGCCCGCTATTTGGAGCCGCTTGGCTATCTCAATATCCAGTTCGGCTACATGCTCGGCCACGGCACCCAGATCGCCCCGGCCTGGTTGCAGCGCGAAGCCGCCTGAGCCCCCTTCGCGGCCCCGTGCCCTACGGGGCCGCCCCATTCTTGAAAGGAAAATGAAATGAACGATTCTGATCTCTCCGCCTATGCCGGATTCACCCTGCGGGTGGCCAATGGCATCCTGTTTCTGGCCCACGGGCTGTTGAAGCTGCTGGTTTTCACACCGGCGGGCACGGCGGGCTTTTTTGAAAGCCTCGGCCTGCCCGGGTTCGTGGCCTACCTTACCATTGCCGCCGAGCTTGGCGGAGGCCTGGCGCTGATTGCCGGGGTGGGCTCGCGCTTTGTTGCGCTAGCGCTGCTGCCGGTTCTGCTCGGTGCCGCCTGGCTGGTGCATGCGGGCAATGGCTGGCTGTTTTCCAATGAGGGTGGCGGCTGGGAATTCCCGCTTTACTGGGCGGTTACGCTGGTGGTGCTGGCCCTTTTGGGCGATGGCGCTTTTAGCCTGCGCAGCTTCAGGGCCCGGCGCATGGCTGCCGCCTGAGCCCCCCTCCCGCTGTGCGTCCGGCGCGGCGGGAACATTACAGGAAAGGAAAGACAATGCTCATAGATGGAAAATGGAATGCGGATTGGCACCCGGTTCAGGCCAAGGATGGCGCGGGCCGGTTTATCCGCCAGACCTCCGGGTTTCGCAACTGGATCACCGCCGATGGCCGCCCCGGCCCCACGGGGGAAGGCGGCTTCAAGGCGGAAAAGGGGCGCTATCATCTTTACGTGGCGCTGATCTGCCCCTGGGCCTCGCGGGTGCTAATCGCGCGCAAGCTCAAACGGCTGGAAGATTTCATAACGGTCACTGTGGTTGAGCCGTTTTTGACCGACCAGGGCTGGCGTTTTGGCGATTATCCGGGGGCGGGGCAAGACCCGCTATTTGCTGCCCGCCATCTGCACGAGATCTATACACGGGCAGACCCGGCCTATTCCGGCCGTGCCACGGTTCCGGTCTTGTGGGACAAGCAGCGGGGCCTGTTGGTCAATAACGAAAGCGCCGATATCCTGCGCATGCTCGATACGGCCTTCGCCGATATCGCGCCGCGAAGTGCCACGCTCTATCCAGCCGGGCTGGCCGGGGAAATCGACCGGCTCAACCCGTGGCTTTACGAGACCCTGAATAACGGGGCTTACAAAGCGGGTTTTGCCTCCTGTCAAGCGGCCTATGACGAGGCGGTTCACGGGGTTTTTGCCACGCTCGATACCCTTGAAGCGCGGTTTGCAGATGGGCGATGCTTTATGCTGGGTGATGGCCTGACCGAAACCGATATCCGCCTGTTTGTCACCCTGATCCGCTTTGACGCTGCCTATCACGGGCTGTTCAAGACCAATCTGCGGCAACTTCAGGATTACCGCCATCTGCAAGACTATCTGGCGCGCATGCTGGCCGTGCCCGGCATTGCCGATACCGTCAACCTCGACCATATCAAGGCGGGGTATTATTCGATCAAGACACTAAACCCTTCCGGGATCATTCCGGCCGGGCCCGTGGCGGTGGAAAGGCTAATCTGGGAGGCGAGAAAATGAGCGTGCTGCCAAGTCTTTTTCTCTCCCATGGCGCACCGGACCTGCCACTGGGCGACCATCCGGCAAAGAGATTTCTTTGTGGCCTGGCAGACCGATTTCCGCGACCAGAGGCAATCGTTTCCATCTCGGCCCATTGGGAAGCATCACGCACCACGATCGGCACTGCCCCTCGGCCACATACCGTCCATGACTTCAGCGACTGGCCGGCCACGCTCTATGACATGTCCTATCCGGCGCGTACCGATCCGGCGCTGATCGGGGAAATCACCCGTTTATTCAATGCAGGCGGGATTGTCTGTGAAACCTCACCGACCCGCGGTTATGATCACGGTGTCTGGGTGCCGCTTTCCCTGGTCTATCCGAAGGCGGATATTCCGGTTATGCAGATATCGCTGACCCGACACCAGTCCCCTTCCTTTCACTTGGAGCTGGGCCGGGCCCTTGCCCCCCTTCGCAAGGAGGGGGTCCTGATCGTCGGATCCGGCGCAAGCGTTCACAATCTGCGCGGGTTGCGCCCCGAGAGTAGCAAACCACCGGACTGGGCGCTGGCATTTGAGGCATGGCTTGAAACTGCCCTTGATACCAATGACCTCAAGGCATTGCTTTCCTTCCCCCGGAGACCGGACAGCGCCCGTCTGGCACATCCAACGCCGGAACATCTCATGCCTTTGTTCGTATCTCTTGGTGCCGGTCTGGACGATTTTGCATGTACGCAACTGCACAAGAGTTTCAGCTACGGGTCCATCGGCATGACCAGCTACGCCTTCGGCGCATACGATAAAAGTCGTAGTAGGTAATTTTCAATCGGATGAAAACACCACACCCTCCTGCTCACCCCATGGCTTCGCCGCAATTTCAATCAGATCGGCGATCTTCACCGCTGGTATCTCCTGTTTCACCATCATGCGCTCTATAACTGCGGGCGCAATCAGTTAAGTAGTATGATGGACACCTTGCAAACGCCACCCGTATCGACACCGGCTTTTTGGCACTGCGGCTCGGTTAGATTGAAAAAGAAAACATCTGATTCCTTGCCCCACGGTCGGATATTCCTCTCGAATTCCGGACATTCATTCAGGCTGACCTTGGATGTAAAGGCAGAGCGTCGGCCCGTTACATGGTCTGGATCCACCACAATGTAGCGCGGCAGGTCCGGCTGCTTGCGCAGTATGCGCGCAGAGAACAAGATGGTTTCTTTGAACATCGCTTCATCCGACGGAAGAATATCATAGCCCCCTCAAAAATCCACACCGGCCTGACAGATGACATAAATCACAATTATAATATTTGCTGTTTTTACGCGCAGACAATACAAAACGGGGCGGCTGGATCCTGGTTCAGGCGCTCTGGGGCAATTTCCTCGCCGCATCTGGTACAATAACCATATTCACCCTCTTCAAGACGAAGCAAAGCGCCTTCAATGCGCTTTAACTCCAGCGCCCGCCTTGCGTCTTTGGCTTTATCCATTGCTTGAATTTGCAAAGCATCCATTCGTGACAACCGTCCGACTGATTGCTGGTCCAGCGTCACCGGTTTTTGGTCGCTTTTGCCCATATCCCGCAAA
>WFPQ01000088.1 GCA_015487515.1 Hyphomicrobiales bacterium
ACTGTCATGTGAGCCCTTATGGACACGTCAAGTTCCATGCCGCTGGCCCCGTTCAGGCCTGTTGGCACATCAATGCTGACAACGGGGCACCGGGCCCTGTTGATGGCCATGACCAGGTCCAGCAGCCCGCCTTCCAGCTTCCGGTCCAGCCCGGCCCCCAAAAGAGCATCGACAATCAGCATATCGGCGCAGGGAGAAAAATCTCCCGGTTCCAGCATGCCGGATTCAAGGGGGGCGGGAAGGCGCGAGAAATTGCTGGCACAATCGCCCTTGAGCCTTTCAGGGTCGGCAAAAAGCAAAACCCGGACGGGCCAGCCAAGACCGTGGAGCAGGCGGGCAACCACCAGGCCGTCACCACCATTGTTTCCCGGTCCGCAGCAGACAAGGGTCTTGCGCTTCGTGAAATTGAGCAGAATCTTTTCGACCACCCCCTTGCCGGCATTTTCCATCAGTTGCAGGGACGAAGTGCCATGTTCAACGGCCAGCCTGTCGGCCATGGCCATCTGAGCGGGGGTCAGCAGGGAACATCGGCTGGACTGGGATTGCGCAGATTGCAGACCTTGCAGGTTTTTCATGTCTTATTTCCCCCGGCCTTGACGGCACCACCAGAACCAATGACCCCCAAAAGACATGTCCGGTTTCAGGTCAGCGCCTTCCACCACCAGTTGAACTTTTTGGCCATGAGCCTGGTGCTGAGCCACTCGACAACCGGCATATGGGCGCCTCCGGAGCCGGCATTGATCATTATGGCCAGGGCAAAATCAGCCCCGGGAACCAGGATGGCCTGGGAAAAAAAGGTACCAGCCGAACCGTTTATACCAGAAAATTCCACCCCGTGCAGTGTTCCGTTGCCCACGCCAAGGGCAAAGCCCCGGTAGCCGAAGTGAATTTTTCTGCAGGTGGAATTTTCAAGGATGGGATTTTCGTCTTCCGCGCCGCAAAGGGCAGCCAGATGAGCCTGGATATAGCGGGAAAACCCGGGCGGGGTCATGGAAAGATCCCCCGCCGGGGCAATGGGATCCGGCAGGGCATATTCATGGTCCGGACCCAGCTTTATGGTTTGCCTGCTGGTAATGATATGGCCCCATGGCTGATCTTCAGCAATCCTGTTGGGCCAGCCCGGCCTTATCTGCTCACCCAGTTGACCGGCAAAAGTTGCAATCATTTCGTTGTAGGAAACACCAAGAACCCTCTGAAGCATCTCGGAAATAATGGTATAGCCGGCATTGGAATAAAGGTGGGGAAACTTGCCGTTTTCCTTTTGGGGAACCGATGGAGGCTGTTGCAGCAGAAAACTCACGAATTGCAGGCGTCCCGTTTCATCGTCTTTCTTCAGTTCGGGAAATTCCTCGCCATTGGACGTATAGGGCTTTATGCCGGCCTCGCACAGGAACAGGTCTTCAAGACTGACCCGGCGGTAGGCAGGATCTGAATCAGCTTCCAGTTCGGGAAGAACATCGAAAATCCTGGTTTCCCATTGCAGCCTTTCTTCATCGACAAGCCTGCCGGCAATGGTGGCAAGAATGGATTTTGCACAGGAACCGATATGGAAGAAATCATTGATGGTTGCCGGATCACTGCCATCAAGAATCCTTACTCCTTCGAGGTGGGCGGCCAGCACCTGGCGGGAATCCATAACGGAAATGGCAACTGCGGGAACGGAGAATTTCCTGATGGCCCTGCGGGCAAGTTTTTGCAGGTAATCATCACTGATACGGGAAGAAAAAAGATTGGAGATCATTGGGGCCACTATAGAGTTGAACTAGATGAATGGTCTGCCATATCCGGAAAAAGGCAACAAGATGCAATCCTCTCACATGGATAGGTTTTTGGATGCAGCCCCCCCATGAGCATCCGGTTCAGGATCCGGGCCCAACAGCATGCAAGGCTACCGGCAAAGTCAAAACCGACACATTGCCTGTCTCCGGCAGTATAAACTGCGTTGTTTTGTCACGATCCTGTCAAACTCAATAGCATTTTTCAATAAATGTGGCGCCCTTTAAAATATACACGCACATATGTGACCGGTAGCCTTTGCCAGCCGGGAAGCAATGCAAGACCTGCCAGGGATTTTGCAGGTAAAAGGGAGGGGATTGACTCATGAATGAAATGACACAAGCAAAAACTACCAGAAACTGGCTGAACATGAGCCTGTGGCTGATACAGATATTACTGGCGATCGGTTATGGAATTGCCGGAATGATGAAAATAGTTACTCCGATTCCGGAACTGGCCATGGACATGGCCTACGCGGGAGATGCGCCGGAATGGTTCGTGCGCGGGGTCGGTTACCTGGAAGTCGCCGGCGCGTTTGGCATCGTGCTGCCCGCGGCCCTGAGGGTAATGGCCTGGCTCACTCCATTGACGGCTCTTTGTTTTTCCCTGGTTCAGATAACGGCCATCGGCATTCACGCCAATTACGGGGAGACGGCACAGTTTCTGCCGTTCAACCTGATATTGCTCTCCATGTCGCTGTTTGTACTTTGGGGGCGTTGGAAAAAACTGCCCATAGAATCCCGCTAAAGGGCAGGTCAAAAATACACGATGACAACAAACGACGGGCAGCATTCCAGTGAAGGCAGACTGGACCAGCCCGTCGGCGCGAGACAAAAAGCCCGTCGGCGCGAGACAATAAAGCCCGTCGGCGCGAGACAATAAAGCCCACCGGACAGGGAGATCGACAGGCTGAACCGGCAATTCACCTCCCCGATCAGGGCTGGACCTGTGACGCGGGCAGGACTGCGTATTGTTACAGTATTGTTGCAAACTCTTGAATCATTGCGGACATTTGGGGGCATCACCGTGATTTAAGAAATGGTGACTCATGGCTTTTGCACGGTCTATACCCTTGCAAAGCAAAATACTCCCCAGGCAATGGCCAGGGCAAGCGCCCCCCAGAGCGGAGTTCCGAAAAATCCTATCCAGGCAAAAAATATATATACCGAGCCCAGCAACCAGATGAACAGACGATCGCCCCGCGTGGTTCGCAAGCCCAGTATCCCATGGCGTGGTGCTCCGCCCGGATTGCGCCATTCCAAAAACCCCATAAAGGCAATGGAACCAAAAATGAAAACGAAAAAAACAAGGGTGACGGGAGTCCAGGCCATCCAGAAACCGGGGAAAACGGGATCTGTCCAGGAAAAACCATTCTCCGAACCCCGGGCCAGGGTTGGAAAGAGGAAAAAACCGATTGCGGCAAGACGCAGCATCATACCCTCCCCAGGGCAAAGCCCTTGGCAATATAGTTGCGAACGAAATATATGACCACGGCTCCGGGAATTATGGTCAGCACACCGGCCGCAGCCAGCAGACCAAGTTCATAACCTGCAGAAGAGGCCGTCTTGGTCATGGCGGCGGCAATGGGTTTGGCATTGACCGCCGTAAGGGTCTTGGCCAGCAAGAGTTCGACCCAGGAAAACATGAACAGGAAAAACGCCGTAACGCCGATGCCGGCCTTGATGGTGGGCATGAATATGCGAACAAAGAACGAGCCGAATGAATGGCCATCCACATAGGCGGTCTCGTCCAGTTCCTTTGGCACCCCGGACATGAAACCTTCAAGAATCCAGACGGCAAGAGGGATGTTGAAAAGGGTATGGGCCAGGGC
>WFPQ01000089.1 GCA_015487515.1 Hyphomicrobiales bacterium
CCACCACGATATAAATCCAGAGATTTTTGACCGGAGACGAAGTGACGGTGACCCTGACATCGGTTTTTGGCGTTACATAAACCGAATAAAACGTGTCCCAGGCTCCCTTTTCCACCTCGTTTTCCCGTTTCAGGTCAAGGGGAACAATATTTTTTGGCAACAGCCAGTTCGACCCCTTTACCTCAATCAGGCCGGAAGGGTCCTTGTCACTGTCAACCGGCTCGGCAATGAAATTATGAGTTTGCCGCAGGGAATTTGAGAACTGGAAAATTATCCGCTTTCTTTCGCCGGCCCTGATATCAAATGTTTTCATGACATTCCCTTGGTTTTTCCCGAAATTTCATATCTGTTACAGCAACTCTAATTCATATGACAAAAAAGCGAAACTACCGCTTTACATGCTTCCTTTCTCACCAAAAAATATCGGAAACATTTTGCCAGGACATGAAAACACCACAATCAAAATCACAAAACACTGCAAGGTCATCAAATCACACACCACGGGCTGGCCACTTAATGCAGGAAAATCCATGCCCCTGACACGTAGGAAATTCCTTGCCGATGGAACCGCCGCAATGGCCGGGATCGGGGCTGCATCCCTGCCCTTTGCCCCCTATGAAATCCTTGCTGCCACCACCAATGATGGCTTTTTGGAACTGACGGCCGGAGAAACCCGGAAAAGACTGGTTTCAGACCAGCACCCCGCCTCGACCCTTTGGACCTATGAAGGTTCAAACCCGGGCCCGCAAATACGCGCCAGGCGCAATGAGCGCAACAGGGTCCGCCTGACAAACAGGCTGCCGGAGCCAACTTCCATTCACTGGCATGGCATCAGGATAGAAAATTCCATGGATGGCGTTCCCGGTCTGACCCAGGATGCGGTATTGCCCGGGCAAAGCTTTGACTATGATTTCGTGGTGCCCGATACGGGCACCTATTGGTATCATGCCCATACCAGGACCTGGAACCAGGTAGCCCGCGGTCTTTACGGAGTCCTGATAGTCGAGGATGACGAGGAGATATTTGACAGGAAACATGACATGGTTCTGGTTCTTGACGACTGGCGCCTGGGGCAGGACGGCAAGCTGGATGTTCTAAGCCTTGGTTCTGCCGTTGACTGGTCTCACGAGGGACGAATTGGCAATTTGCTGACCGTAAACGGCAGGCAGCCCCGCGAATATGAATTGAACGCCTCAGAACCCTATCGCTTGCGCCTGATAAACGCCTCCAATGCCAGGAGTTTTGAAATCGACCCGAAATCCTTCGGGGCAAAAGTCATTGCCTTTGACGGCCAGGCAACCCCCGGGGCACAAGACCTGGCCTATTCCCCCATGCTCCTGGGGCCGGCCCAGCGGGTTGACCTCGTGGTAATTCCCCGGCCGGGCAGGAATTTTTCACTGAACGAACTGTCAGATGGCCAGAACTACCCCCTGGCAAGGTTCAGGGTGGCTGGAGACAAAAGACCAGCTTCTGAAAATATCAGCCTTGTTCCCAACCCGATACCGGAACCTGACATTGAAAGCGCTTCAACTTTCAGGCTCCACATGAAAGGCGGGGCCATGGGCGGACAGATCGGAGATGCAACATATAACGGGCAGCCCCTCAGGGGCGACGATTTTGTCAATTTCAGGCAATTCTGGACCCTTAACGGCACGGCCAGCCTCCCCGAAAAACCCTTTTTCAGGGTCGGACGCAACCAGAGCGTGATAATAGAGGTTTTCAACGACACCAATTTTTTGCATGCCATGCACGCCCACGGTCATCATTTCCGGGTCATAGAACGGGTTGGGATCGATATAGACGAAGGCATGCCATGGCGCGACACCTTCATGATCGGACCAGGCCAGACGACACGCATTGCCTTTGTTGCCGACAATCCCGGCAAGTGGCTCTTCCATTGCCACATGCTCGAACACGCAGCAGCCGGAATGACAACCTGGTTTGAAGTTCTTTAAGGACCATGAGCAGAAAACGGGCTTCGTCCTTCAATAAAGCCATGCCTTCAGAACTTGAGATGCCTCAGTAATAACAATGTAACATCCGGACCAAATATTAGTTACAGAAATAATCATACAGAACTTGCAAACAAGTAATCCAGATCAGAACCTTTCTGGAACCGATGTTTTATATTCAGCTTTTTCCCTCTGTTTGACGTTGATGACATTGCAGACTATCATACTTCTTCAAAAAAAATTTCAAGAGTATAGCGGGGAGGATTCCATGATTAAAAAACTTGCACTGGCCATTGCCACCAGCATGATGCTGGCCGGCGGAGCGACGGCCCAGACCGAGGTGCCTTTTGCGCTGGACTGGAAATTTGAAGGACCGAGTGCTGCCTATTTCGCCGCCATTGATAATGGATATTTTGCCGAAGAAGGATTGTCGGTGGAAATTTCGGCCGGACGCGGTTCGCTCGATGCCATTCCAAAAGTTGCCACCGGGGCATTTCCCATTGGATTTGCCGATATCAATTCGCTGATCACTTTTCTGGACAAAAACCCCGGAGCGCCGGTGACCGCCGTGATGATGGTCTATGACAAGCCACCCTTTGCCGTCATTGGTCTTGCCTCGCAAGGGGTGAGCAGCCCCGGGGATCTGGAGGGTAAAATTCTGGGCGCACCACCCCCCGATGGAGCCTGGGCCCAGTTTCCCGCTTTTGCAACCGCCGCCGGTATTGACAGTTCAAAGATCACCGTCGAACCGGTTGGTTTCCCGACCAGGGAACCAATGCTGGCCGAGGGCAAGGTTGATGCGATTACCGGATTCTCCTTTTCCAGCTATCTGAATCTGGTGCGCCTGGGCATTGATGAAAGCGATATAAAGGTGCTGCTGATGGCCGATTATGGCCTGGAACTTTATGGTAATGCCATCATCGTCAATACCGACTATGCCAGGGCAAACCCTGAAGTGATCACCGGCTTCATTCGTGCGGTTGCAAAAGGCTGGAACGCGGTGATTGATGACCCGGCCGCCGGTGCCGCCATGGTCATCAAGCGCAACCCGGCCGCCGATGTCGAGTTGGAACAGCGCCGCCTGCAACTGGCAATCGATGCCA
>WFPQ01000090.1 GCA_015487515.1 Hyphomicrobiales bacterium
GTGGTATCTTGGGCCTGGAAAACCTGTGATATTTTCTGAAACTTGGAGAAGACATTGAGAATCTGCGTGGCTGGCGCCGTTGGCGCATTCGGAACCAAACATGTGGAGGCCCTCGGGGCCATTGAAGGGGTTGAGGTTACCTCCATAGTCGGTCGCAAGCAGGCCGATGTGGCTGATTTTGCCAACAGGCATTCCATTGGCCATGCCACTACCGACCTGGGCGAGGCCCTGGCCCGTGACGATGTGGATGCGGTAATCCTTTCGACCCCGACCCAGATGCATGCCGAGCAGGGCATCCGGTGCATGCAGGCCGGCAAGCACGTATTGATAGAAATTCCCATGGCCGACAATCTTGCCGATTCCAGGCGACTGGTAGAGGTTCAGCAGCAGACCGGTGTTGTTGCCATGGCCGGTCACGTGCGCCGCTTCAACCCCTCCCACCAGTGGATTCACAACAGGATAGCAAGCGGCGATCTGAAGCTGCTCCAGCTCGACGTGCAGACCTATTTTTTCCGCCGCACCAACACCAATGCAGCCGGCAAGCCCAGGAGCTGGACCGATCATCTTCTCTGGCACCATGCCTGCCACACGGTCGATCTGTTTCAGTATCAGACCGGTCAGATCGCCTCCGAAGTTTACGGGTTGCAGGGCCCGCCCCATCCCGATCTTGGCATAGCCATGGACATGTCCATAGGCATGAAGACTCCCTCGGGCGCAATCTGCACCCTTTCCCTTTCCTTCAACAATGATGGACCGTTCGGTACCTTTTTTCGCTATATTTGCGACAATGGCACCTACCTGGCCCGCTATGATGACCTTTATGACGGCCGCGAACAGCCCATAGACCTTTCAGGGGTAGCCGTATCAAGCAATGGCATAGAACTGATCGACAGGGAATTCGTCTCTGCCATAGAGGAGGGGCGCGAACCCAACGCCTCGGTTGCCCAGTGCCTTTCCGCCATGGAGACCCTTGACAGGATTGAAAGGACTTTCAGGTCCTGATTTTCATGTTCCGCCCTGCAAATTTCTTTCGTACGTGCAGGGGCAGTATTTTTCTCCCACGGGTGCATCTTCTGGTTCCGGGTGCACCACGCTCATGCCCCGGGTGCATCCTGTATGATCACCCGGGGTGCACATTGCCATGAAGGTTTTCAATAAAATCTTTGCAAATGCGGCTCCGCGCCCATATTAGGGGGGCGCAATCCGTTTTGTTTTCAACCTCTCTGGTTCAATGTCAAGAAACATCAAAGCCTCTTCCCCTTCCCAGGGGCACGGAAAACTCGGAGTCCTGCTGCTCAATCTGGGCACGCCCGACGCCACCGACTACTGGTCCATGCGCCGCTACCTTGGGGAATTTTTATGGGACCCCCGGGTCATAGAGTCCTCCGGCAGGTTTTCAAGAATATCCTGGTGGTTCATCCTGAACCTGATCATCCTTACCACCAGGCCGGGCAGGAGCGGTGCCCTTTACGACAGGATCTGGGACCGGGAAAAGAATGACAGCCCCTTGCGGGTGATTTCCTTTTCCCAAAAGGAAAAACTTCAGGAATTTTTTGACAGGACCCGTCCCGGAGACGAAATAGTCGTTGATGTTGCCATGCGTTATGGCAACCCTTCGACAGAACAGCGCCTTCAGGCCCTTAAGGACCGGGGTTGTGACAGGATTCTGCTCGTTCCCCTTTATCCGCAATATTCGTCCCCCACCACCGCCAGCGCCAACGACAAGGCCTTTGAGGCCCTCAAATCCATGCGCTGGCAACCGGCCATCCGCACCATGCCTGCCTATTTCGATCATCCCCTTTATATCGACGCCCTGGCAAGGTCCGTGCGTGATGCCACGCAGAAGGGCGGGTTCGAGCCCGAAATCCTGGTCACATCCTATCACGGCATGCCCCGCTCCTATGTGGATGCCGGTGATCCTTATTTCGACCAGTGCCATGTTACCAGTTCCCTGCTGGCCGAAAGGCTGGGCTGGGACCGGCAAAGAATAGTCGTGGCCTTCCAGAGCCGGTTTGGCCCCGAGGAATGGCTCAAACCCTATACGGACGAGGTCATCGCATCCCTGGCCGGCTCCGGGGTCAAGAACATTGCCGCCATCAGCCCGGCCTTCAGCGTGGACTGCCTTGAAACCCTCGAGGAGATCGCCATGGAGGGGCGGGACGAGTTTTTGCAAAATGGAGGCGAAAAGTTTCTTTACGTTCCATGCCTTAACGATGGCCAGGCAGGTATGGAACTTCTTTTTTCCCTGGTTTCAAACGAACTTGAGGGCTGGAGCAAAAGCAAATAGGATGCCGGAACCGATTGCCGGTCCCGGGACAGCTGCCTGCAGAAATGAATTTTCCGCCAGTCGGTCCTTGCCCAAACCTTTTGCCCAAACCTTTTGCTGATGCCTTTTGCCGATGCCTTCTGCCGTGTTTTTTGGATCCGGTCCGTTTAGAGGTGAAAATTTTGTTTCCGGCAAAAATGACGCGCCTTTCGGTGACAATTCTGTGACAAAGTTTGCATTTCCGGAACTATAATGA
>WFPQ01000091.1 GCA_015487515.1 Hyphomicrobiales bacterium
CACCAATATAGAGATCATTGGCGGCACCATAGACCTCAACTCCATCGAGGGAAAGGGAACCTCGGTAAAGATAAAGATCCCCCTGACGCTGGCCATAATCTCGGCCCTCATAGTGGAAGCGGGGGGAGAGCGTTTTGCCATTCCCCAACTGGCGGTCAGTGAATTGGTGCGTTCCAATGCCACGAGCGAAAACCGGATAGAAAAGATCAACAATGCAGAAGTTCTGCGGTTGCGGGGGGCCCTGTTACCCCTGGTCAGGCTGGCAGACCTGCTGAATATGGACAGGCGGGGGGAGGAAGATCAGGACCGCGGGCAGGAAAGAGACAATATATTCATCGTGGTTGCAAAGGTCGGCAGCCACGAATTCGGCATCATTGTCGATGAGGTGTTCCATACGGAAGAAATCGTGGTCAAGCCCATGTCGGGCATGCTCAAGGATGTAACCATGTTCTCGGGCAATACCATCATGGGGGACGGTTCGGTAATCCTGATAGTCGATCCGAACGGGGTGGCCCAGCGGATAAGCCAGAACGGGCTGGAGGAAAATGGCGAGACCGAACAGGGGGCTGGGGAAATTCCAAACGAGGGCGAAATAAATTCCCTGCTGCTGTTCGAAGCCGGCTCGGGAGATCCCAAGGCGGTTCCCCTGTCGCTGGTAACCAGGCTCGAAGAGCTCGATTCAAAGGATGTGGAAAGGTCCGGCGAGCAGCACCTGGTGCAATATCGCGGCCGGCTGATGCCATTGATCTACCTGGATGAGGAAACCAGGCAGAAAAAGGACTGCCGCCTGCCATTGCTGGTATTCTCCGAAGGGGAGCGTTCCATGGGGCTGGTGGTGGAACGGATCGTTGACATCATAGAACATGGCCTGGAATTGCAGGTGGAAGCACGGGAAGAAGGATTTTTGGGCAGTGCCATAGTCGATGGAAAGGCCACGCAGATCCTTGATGTGGGTCATTACCTGCCCAAGGCGTTTTCCGACTGGTTCGAGCGCAAGGAACAGGCCAGGGAAAATCGCCTCAGGATACTCTATGCGGAGGACAGCCAGTTTTTCCGCTCGATGATAGTGCCGGTATTAAAGGGAGCCGGTTATGTGGTCAGTGTCAGTGAAGACGGGCTGGCCGCCTATGAAAGGGTGAAAAACGGAGAAAAGTTCGACCTGGTGGTTTCGGATATAGAAATGCCCAACATGGACGGGTTTACCCTGGCCAAGGTTCTAAAGAACAACCCGGCAAGTGCCGAGTGGCCCTTTATTGCCCTTTCGGCCTTTACCGGCCCGCAGGCCGAGGCCCGGGCCAGTGAACTGGGGCTGTTTGCCTATGTGGCCAAGTTCGACAGGGCCGGACTGCTGGAGGCGCTGAAGGCGGCGGGAACCAGGGTGCACGTGGAGATGGCAGCATGAGCGGACAGGATAAAAGGCGGGACGAAAACAAAAATCCGGATGGCACCAAGGGGGCCGGCAGGCAGTTGGTGACCATCAGGCTTGGAAACCAGTTGCTGGGGCTGCCGATAGAAAAGGTCCATGACGTGTTCTTTCCGAGCAACTTTACTCCCGTTCCCATGTCGATAGAACAGATTGCCGGGGTTCTGAACCTTCGGGGGCGCATCGTGACCATCATAGACCTGTCAAAAATAATGGGATTGACACCGGTCAATGAAGAAATCGGCGAACGGCCGGCGGTCGGGGTGATTTATGCTAACGAATCCTACGGACTTTTAACGGATACTTTGGGAGAAGTGGTTACGCTCGGGCAGGATCTGTTCGAGCCCAACCCGGTCAACATGGATCCGGCCTGGTCTCAGCTAAGTCTTGGCACCTATCGGCTCGACGAGGAGTTGCTGGTGGTGCTGGACATAGATGCGCTGATCGAGGGACTGTTGAAGAAAGACGCCGCCTGACGGCTCCGCGGATTTTCGGATGATGCGGCAAACTGGAGAAAGAGGCAAAAATGAAATCCTGTCTGGTAGTTGATGATTCAAGCGTGGTGCGCAAGGTGGCACGGCGTTTCCTGGAAGATCTGGACTTCGTGGTCGATGAGGCGGAGGACGGGCAGGAGGCATTTGAAAAATGCACTTCGGAAATGCCCGATTCGATTCTTCTGGACTGGAACATGCCAATAATGTCGGGGCTGGAATTCCTGAAGCTGTTGCGGGCCTATGAGGGGGGCGACAAGCCGAAGGTGGTCTTCTGCACCACGGAGAATGACGTGGGCCACATAGCAATGGCCATGAAGGCGGGGGCCAACGAATACATGATGAAGCCGTTCGACAGGGAAATTCTTGAAAGCAAGTTCCAGGAAGTCGGCTTCGAATGATTTTTCCACGGAGCCCTGATTGGCTCCGTGGGACATTGTTGCCGGAACATTTGCCTTACCGGCCAGGAATTTTTCAAATGGCTGCCTTTTCGGACCATTCCCGGCCTGTTGCCGGGGATGGTCTTGATGTTTTTGCACCCGACTGCATCCTTGATGCGCACTTTTACTTAACCGGCCGGCAACCTATGCCTTAGGGTAAATGTTTTATCGTGCTGCTGACAATCAAGGGGTGGAAGGCCATGGGTGCTGCTGGTGCCGTCAAAAAATCTCAGCCCGCTGCCAGGGTGATGCTGGTCGAGGATTCCGCGGTGGTGCGGGGAATGATAAGGGGCTGGCTCGATGGTCTGGACGGGGTTGAAATCGTGGCGGCGGCCGATAATGGCCAGGTTGCCCTGAACATGATCAGGACCGCCAGGCCGGACATCATAATCCTTGATATAGAAATGCCGGTCATGGACGGGCTGACCGCGCTTCCCGGATTGCTGAGGGGGGCGCCCGGGGTCAAGGTTCTGGTGGCTTCCACCCTGTCGCACCGGAATGCAAAGGTAACACTTAAGGCCATGGCCATCGGGGCGGTGGATTACCTGGCAAAACCGTCCTTTGCCCGGGACGGAAACGATGCAAGGGCAAATTTCAGGGAAGAACTGCTGGAAAAAATATCCGCTCTTGCAGGAATCGGCAGCCGCAGGGGCAGGGCTGGCGCCGCGGAAAAAAGACAGGCGGGCAATGCCGGTTCCCTGTCGGTCAAAAGGGCGGGCAAGGAAGGAAAAGGTGCAAGATCGGGGCACTGGGAAGAGATTCCGGATCCAAAGACAAGTTTTAAGCTGCGCAGGCC
>WFPQ01000092.1 GCA_015487515.1 Hyphomicrobiales bacterium
ACAATCCTGCCCGCCGCAGGCAGCCGGTTCTTTACATGGAGCCAGCCCGTGATGCGGGCCCAGCTTTTGACCATGCGGCTTTTCCATATGCCGGGAGCCACCAGCAATACCGGCACCAGGAACAGTGTCAGGAATGTGGAGAATGCCAGACCGGAAACCAGGGCGGTGGAAAGGGATGTCCACCAGGCTCCCGAGGGTGCGCCCAGTTCTATGGTGCGGCCGAAGAAGTTTATGGAGATCCCCAGCGCCATCGGCAACAGCCCGAATATTGTGGTCACCGTGGTCAGAATGACCGGTCTCGTTCTCTGGGCCGCCGTCATCAGGATGGCGGCTACCGGTTCGATATCGTCTTTTCTGAGGCGGTTGAAAGTATCGATCAGAACGATGGAATTGTTCACCACCACCCCGGCCAGGGAAACTATTCCTATTCCGGTCATGATGGCGGAAAAGGGCTGCCCGGTTATCAGCATGCCCAGCAACACTCCGGCCGTGGACATGATCACCGTGGAAAGGGTTATGAACACCTGGTAGAAGCTGTTGAACTGGGTCAGCAATATAAGGAACATCAGGAACAGGGCTCCGAGCCCGGCCTGGACCATGAACTGGTTGGTTTCCTCGGTCTGCTCATTGGCCCCGGCGAAGGTGAATTCGATCGTGTCGGGCCAGCTTTGGCTTTCAACCCATGCCTTCAGTTCATCGACCTTTTGCTGGGCCAGAACCGGCTCGCCCGTTTGCGGGTCGTTGCCGGTGACATTGGCCCTGATCGACATGTAGAACAACCCGTCCCAGCGTTTCATCATCGGAACCTCGGGAACTGCCTTGCGGGTTATGAAGTTCGAAACCGGCACCAGTCCGCCCTGGGTGATGATCTGCAGGGAATCAAGGGAATCGAAAGAGCGCTGATCCCTTGGCAGCCGCACCCTTATTTCCAGTTCGTCCGTGGCATCGTTGGGCCGGTATGAACCGATCTGAACGCCGGTGGTCACCAGTTGCACGTAAGGGGAAAGTTCGCGCACTCCTATTCCGAAACGGGCCGCCTTTTCCCTGTCGATGCCGATTTGCCATTCGATGCCGGGCAGGGGAGAGGAATCCTCCACGTCGATGGTGTTTCCAAGTTCGTTTTCCACGTAATTCCTTACGGTTCTGACTACACCCAGTATCTCGTCATAATTTTCCGAAGCAACTCTCAGGCTGATGTCCTTGCCGGTCGGCGGGCCTTCCTCGGCCCCGATCAGTTCCACCCCGACCCCGTATATGTCTGCGGTGCGCTGGCGTATCTCCGCAAATATTTCTTTGGCCCTGCGCCGGTCCTTGTAGGGCAGGAATTCAAGTTGCAGGTTGCCGATCGTATCCCCCGGTACCTCGGCAACGGCCCCGGCCGAGCCGAAATTAAGCACCACGTCCTTTATTCCCGGTACCTTCAGGACCTCCCGTTCCACCTCCACCAGTATGTCCCTTATTTCCACCGGCGAATAGTTTCCGCGCCCGGTTACGGCAACCGTTGCAAATTCCGGCTCTATTTCGGGAAATGCCACCATGCCGGTCGGATTGCTGAAATAGGCCACATATACAGAACCGATGATCCCTATACCAAGAACCAGCGAAAGAAGCGGTCTTCTGACCAGGAAGGAGAGGGTGCGCACGTAAAATCCCAGCATTCCCCGGACCCGCGAAATGTCGAATTTTTCGTTTCCGCTCAGCGCCCTTGCCGCCTGTCTTTCCTTTTCGGAAACCTTCTTGCGGGCCATGAACGCTCCCACCACGGGCAAAAATATCATCGCGGTGATGAATGATGCGCTAAGGGTGACAATGACCATTATCGGCAGGTAGGACATGAATTTGCCAACGATTCCCGGCCACATCAGCAGGGGCAGGAAGGCAGCCAGTGTGGTTGCGGTCGATGAGGCTATGGGCCAGAACATCATCTGGGCCGATCGTATGAAGGCCTCCCGCCGCTTCATGCCCTCGGAGATTTTACGTTCCGCATATTCCACCACCACGATCGCTGCATCCACCAGCATGCCCACGGTCAGTATCAGCCCGAACATGATCATCATGTTCACGGTCATGCCCATGAACTGCAAAAACAGGAAAGCGGTCATGAACGAAAGGGGGATGGACAGACCGATCATCAGGGCCGAGCGCACCCCCAGCAGGGCAACGGTTACGATTATTACCAGCATCACCGCCGTCAGTACGGAAAATTGCAGGGTTTCAAACATGTCAAGGGCAATTGCGGCCTGGTCCAGCATGAATGAATACTGCATGGCGACCGGCCAGTTCTTTGATGCTTCCTCGGTTGCCTGTCGCACCGCTTCTGACAGGTCCACTATGTTGGAATTCAGCCGCTTGTTTACCGAAAGCACGAGGGCCGGCTCTCCGTTGACCCGGGTAAAGACCGTTGCATCCTTGAAGGTGCGCTGAATGGTTGCCACGTCCGAGAAGGTGACCACCGTGTCCCCGTCGGTCTTTATGGGCAGGTTGAACACGTCACGGGCCGTTTCTATGAGCCCGGGCACCTCGACCGCGAACCGTCCCTGGCCGGTATCAAGGGCCCCGGCGGGAACCACCATGTTGTTGCGGGCCAGGGCATCGAACAGCTCTGCGGTGGTAAGGTTGTAGCTTTCCAGCTTCAACAGGTCGACGATGACTTCCAGGACTTCTTCCCTGTCCCCGGACATGTTGACTTCCAGTACCTGGGGGATGCCCTCGAGCCGGTCCTGCAGTTCGCGCCCGAAACCATAAAGGGCCCGGTCCGGAACGTTGCCGAACAGCACCACGGTAATGGTTCCAAATTCCGATATGGAAATTTCGTTGACGGTTGGTTCGCTCGCATCCTCGGGCAGGGAGCTTATGGCCCTGTCCACCTGGTCCTTGGTGTCCTGGAATGCCTTGTCCTTGTCAAAGTTTATGTCGAATTCCAGCACCACCGACGCCCCCCCGTTAAAGGCGGTTGAACGCATGCTTTTAAGGCCGCTGACATTTTTCAGCTCGGTTTCGAGCGGGCGCACCAGCAACCGGTCCGCATCAGAGGGAGAAAGGCCGGTCTGGGTCACCGATACATAGAAGAACGGCACGTCAATGGCCGGCTGGTTTTCCTTGGGCAGGCTGACATAGGCTGCAATGCCGGCCAGCAGCATTATCAGCATTATGGTGATAATGGTGCGCGGCCTGCGCAATACGGCTTCCAGCATTACCATCATGACGCGTTATCCCCCATTGCTTCCCCGTCCCGGTCAAGGCTGGCCAGAACCTTCTGTCCCTCCTGGACATATTCCTGCCCCAGGGTGATGAGTTTTACCGATCGGGGCAGGCCACCGACCCAGACCCCGTCCGCCTCGTCACCGACGATCTGCACCGGCCTGAAGCTGACCACGTCACCGATCAGTATCCTTACACCAAGGGTTCCGTCGGTCCTTAACGTCAGGGCTGACTGGGGAATGAGATGGGCCGGCATGGTTCCGACTATGATTTTTGCCGTTGCCGTCACCCCGTCAAGCAGCCTGCCTTCGCTGTTGTCCAGCTCTATTTCCACCCTGAACGAGCGGGTGGCCCTTTCGGCGCTGGGCGATATGTAGCTGACCTTTCCCATGACGTTCTGGTTGGTTATGGTCGTTACATTTGCATCCATGCCGGTTTTTACCCGGCTTATCCTGGTTTCTGAAATCTGCCCGGCAAACAGCATCGGGTCGAGTTGCACTATGGTGGCGCAGATGCCCGAATTTGCCAGCATGTCTCCCACATTGGCCAGTGGATCCTGCACCACTCCGGAGGTTTCGGCCCGGATGTCGGTATTTTCCAGGTCTTTTTGTGCATCATCCAGCGCCGCCTGTGCGGCCCGCACCGAAGCGTTTGCAGCCCTTAGGGCCACCTCGAACTGGCGGGCCGTATTGGCCGGGGACAGGCCCTTTTCCCGCAGGGACAGGTTCGTGTCGAAATCCGCCTGGGCCTGGCTCCGGCTGGCCTCGGCCTGGGCCAGGGAGGCCCGGGCCTGGGCAACCCTTGCTTCCCTGGTTCCCCTGTCCAGGGAACACAGCAGATCGCCCGGGGCAACCGTTTGCCCCTTTGTCACATGGACCCTGTTGACTATGCCGCTGGTTTGCGCCCGTGCCGAAACAACCGCCCTGGCCCTGGTCTGGCCCCTGACTTCTATTTCCATGGGCATCATCTGCGCGGTGAAATTTTCATAGCGCACCGTCTGCAGTTTTTCGGTTTTCGTTTCCGGTGCGGTTTCGGCTTCTGCCATGGCCGCTTCATTTCCGCCCGGACCGTCTTTTGTTTCCCCGTTGTTCCCTGCCAGCCCCAGAAAGGCGAACAGACGCCTTA
>WFPQ01000093.1 GCA_015487515.1 Hyphomicrobiales bacterium
CCCATGCTTGCAGTAGTGGTATTGATCACCTCGAGCAGCCAGGCCGGGGCCACGCCGATCATTATGGTCAGAATGACCAGTGGCGCCAGCACGATTATTTCACGGCGGTCAAGGTCCGGCATTTTCAGCCACTTGTCGTCCGGCTCTCCCAGAAACACCAGGCTGATGGAGCGAAGATACAACCCGGCCACCACCACGATGGCCAGAATGGAAATCACGGCCCAGGGCGAAATGTTGAGGGTGGCAAGGAAAATCTGGAACTCGGCCGGAAAATGTGCCAGTCCGGGCAGGCCCAGCGAAGCAAAGGCCATCAATATGTAGGTCCATCCCAGCAGGGGCACCACCTTGAGCAAACCGCCAAGCTCGGCCATTTCCCTTGTCTTGGCCCTGTCCTTTACTATGCCGACAAGAAAGAACAATGCCCCGGTAACCAGCCCGTGGCTGATCATCTGCAGGGTTGCCCCGTCAAGGGCAATGGCCCGCATCACCGGATCCGCCGTGGCCAGCGCCGCCACCGCCACCGCGATCACCACATAGCCCATGTGATTGACCGAGGTATAGGCGATCATGCGCTTCATGTCGCTCTGGGCCAGGGCCACGAATGCCCCGTAAATGGCTCCCACCACCCCGACTGCCAGCACGATGACCCCGATCTGGGCAAAGGCTTCCGGTGTCATCTGCAGGGCAAACCTGACCAGGCCATAAGTGCCGAACTTGAGCATGACCCCGGCAAGTATGACCGAGCCTACGGTAGGTGCCTGCACGTGGGCCGCCGGCAACCAGGTATGCACGGGAAAGGCCGGAATCTTGACCGCAAAGGTAAACAGCATGGCAATCAGTGCCAGCATGCCCCCGATTCCAAGCAGGGGAGGCGTTTCGATCCAGACCCGCATGTCGAACGTATAGGGATCCGAAGCCAGGAAAAGCCCCAATATGGCCAGCAGCAGCGGCAGGCTTCCCAGCAGAGTATAAAGAAAGAACATCAACGCGGCCCGCTGCCGTTCCACCCCGCCCCAGCCGGCGATCATGAAATACATGGAAACCAGCGAAACCTCGAAAAACACGTAGAACAACAGGGCATCAAGAGCCACGAAGGTGCCGATGGAAGCGGTTTCCAGCATCAGCATCAGAATGACGAAACTGCGGGCCCTGTCAGAGGACCTGGCCTGATAGATGAAGGCCAGCAGGAACAGCAGCGCCGTCAACAGCACCAATGGCAGGCTTATTCCGTCCACCCCGACCCGGTAGGCTGCACCTATCGCCTCGATCCAGCCGATTTCCTCGACCTGGGAAAATCCCCCCGCCACCACCCCGCGCGACCACATGACAAGGGTAAGGACCAGGGTAAGGGCACTGGTTGCAATGGCAATGACATGGCTGGTCCTGCTCGAAACGGACGGCAGGGCCATCAGCAGCAATGCCCCGGCAAGAGGCAGGAAAACAGCAATGGAAATAACCGGGATCATGATCTGACCTCCTCAATAAAACAGCGGCGCTGCAACCAGGCCGGCAGCGAGCAGGCCCGCTGCAATGATGCTAAGGGCCATTTCGCGATGGATGAGACCGCTTTGCAGCAGGCGGACAAGCCTGCCTGTATCAAAGGTGGCCCGGGCAAAGCCGAATATGGTCCCGTCTATTCCCGCCTCGTCAGTGATGCGGGTCAGGTGCCCGATTCCCATCATGGCGCGCCCGAAAGCCAGAACGAAACCATATATGCCGGCCTCAATCCGGTTGCAGAGCCGGGCCATGGCCAGCATCGGACGCGCCACCAGATTGTCCATGCCCCCGCCGATCACAAAACCTCTGCGGGACCAGTCCAGCAGGGGACCAAGCAATTGTTTCGGTCCGAGAAACCAGCCCAGGGTCAGGCCCGATATTCCAGCCCCGAGACCAAGCCCCATGGCCAGGAGGCTTGTCTTGGGCTCCATGCCGAGCAATTCTTCAAGGGGAGGCAAAAAAGGCCCCAGGACCACGGCCAGCAATACCGGCCCGCCCATGCCAAAGCCCATCCACAGCAACGAAGATCCTTCCCCGACCTTGCCCACTTTACCGGCACCCGACCCCTTGTTGTCCGGGATTTCGAAATCCCCGTCTTTTTCCCCGTCCGGTCTTTTCCACAGGGTGGCCATGGCCCGGGCCATGTAGGCTCCGGTCAGCACCGTTCCCGCCAGGCCCAGCGGCAACAGCCAGCTCCCTGCGCTGCCGGCCAGCGAAGCGGCAATTATCGCATCCTTTGAAAAGAAGCCGGAAAGTGGAGGAATGCCGGCCAGCGCCAGGGCTGCCAGCGCAAACCCGGCAAATACCCTCTTGTGCTCGCGCCCGGCCCCGGCAACATCCTTCATCAGGGTAGAACCGCGCGCATGCTGAAAAACCCCGCCCCCCAGGAACAGGCCGCTCTTTATGGCCGCATGGGCAATCAGGTGCAAAAGCGCCACCACCCATGCCCCGGCCCCTATCGCGATCAGCATCAGCCCGTACTGGCTGGAGGTCGAAGCGGCCAGCAACCTTTTCAGATCCCTTTCACCAAGCGCTATCAGCCCGGTTATAACCGTCGTTATGCCCCCGACAATCCCCACGGCCACAAGGGTCTGCCCGGGCAGCATCGGGGCAACCCGGATCAGCAATATTGCTCCCGCCGCCACCAGCGTTGCCGAGTGCAAAAGCGCCGAAACCGGAGTGGGGCCGGCCATGGCC
>WFPQ01000094.1 GCA_015487515.1 Hyphomicrobiales bacterium
CATCTGTCCCGTTATGCTGATAAGGCACTGGTTCGTTGTTTGGTTCTGCCTGATGTCGCAGGCGCAGGTTCGGGAAAGGTATGGGGCAATTGGCTACCTTCCAATCAGATGGCATAGAAATATTCTATCAGGTTCACGGGCAGGGCAAACCGATTGTGCTGGTGCATGGATTTGCCTCAAATGGCAAGGTCAACTGGCTGGATACGGGCTGGGTAGATGTGCTGGTGGCCGAGGGATACGCCCCGGTAACCATGGACAATCGCGGCCACGGGGCATCGCAAAAGCTTTATGATCCAAAATTCTACCCGGCCAGGGAAATGGCCCGGGACGTGGCGGGGCTGATCGATCATCTGGAACTGGTGGAAAAACATGGTCCCGTTCCGATCATGGGATATTCCATGGGGGCCAGAATCTGTGCCTTTGCGGCCCTTGATTTTGCAGACAGGATCAGTGCCGTGATCCTTGGGGGGCTGGGCATAAACATGATCAGGGGGCTTGGGGGCTCCGACATGATAGTGCAGGGACTGCTGGCCGATTCGCTGGAAGAGGTGGAAACGGAAGTGGGACGCCAGTTCAGAATTTTTGCCGACCATACGGGCAGCGATCTGAAGGCCCTTGCCGCCTGCATGGGTTCCACCAGGACCAGAATCAGTGCCGATGACCTGTCAGGGATCAGGGTTCCTGTACTGGTCGCGGTGGGAGACAGGGATGAAATCGGCGGATCGGCAGAAGAACTGGCAGAGATTTTTCCTAAAGGTGAAGCGCTGACAATAAAGGGCCGAGATCACATGCGGGCAACCGGGGACAAACAGTTCAAGCGCGGGGTCATTGATTTTCTGGCCCGGGTTTCTAATTAATGTTTATGGTTTAAAGTGAAAAAACCGGTTTTTTTGAGGAGGGTGAGTTGTCCGAGTTGAAAAGTCAGACCATTCTGCACCGGGTCGATCCGTTGTGGCTGGCGGTTCGGGACGGGGCGGAACAGATAAGAAAAGCCGAACCTTCTCTGGCCAGTTTCGTAGAATCCACCATTTTGAACCATGACCGGCTGGAAGATGCGCTGATCTATCGCCTGGCCACGCGGCTGGACCATGCGGACGTTTCGGCCTATCGCATAAGGGAGGCCTTTACCCGCTCGCTGGAACAGGACCCGGAAATCGCCGAGGCCATGCGGGTTGACCTGGCGGCAACCCTTGAAAGGGACCCGGCGAGCGAGCGGGCGGTGGTGCCCATTCTGTATTTCAAGGGCTTTCATGCCCTGCAGACCCACAGGTTTGCCCATTTTCTGCTGACCGAGGGGCGCAAGGATTTTGCCCTTTACCTGCAAAGCCGTTCTTCCCAGGTGTTCCAGGTGGACATGAATCCGGCAGTCAGAATAGGCCGCGGGGTGATGTTTGATCACGGAACCGGAATCGTGGTTGGCGAAACCGCAACGATTGGCGATAATACTTCGGTTCTTCAAGGGGTTACCCTTGGGGGAACAGGCAAGGAATCCGGGGACAGGCATCCGAAGGTCGGGAACGGGGTTCTGCTGGGGGCCGGGGCAAAAATCCTTGGCAACATAAAGATCGGCCATGGGGCGAGGGTGGCGGCCGGATCGGTGGTCCTTAAGGATGTGCCGGCCAACAAGACCGTTGCCGGGGTGCCGGCCAAGGTGGTGGGCAGTTCGGGATGCCCCACTCCGGGATGCGCCATGGACCAGATGCTTTCTTCTTCCACGGAAAACGGATCCTGAACATTCCCGCCGGGCAACGGGATTCTTGCGTTGCAGGGATGGGGAAAAATTATAAGTGGGAAACGGGTTTATTTTGACTTTGTCACTGGCGCAAAGCTGATTAGTGTGTGCAGCAGGACGGACAGGTTTGATCAGCATGGAGCGGGGTGTAAAAAATGGACAGGGAAGAAGTCGCAAGGTTGGAAAAATTCCTGCGCCAGAGGTTTGCCAACCAGAACCTGGCCGTGCGCAGCAGGCCGCAAAAAAATGATTCCTGCGAAGTCTACATGGGGGAAGAGTTCCTGGGGATCATCTACCTGGATGATGAGGACGGGGACCGTTCCTACATGTTCCAGATGGCAATTCTTGATATTGATCTGGACGAAATCGGCCCGGCCTAGGTCCGTTCTCTAATCGGGCACGATGCCGGTTTTTTGTAAAAGCGGCATGATGGCCCTGTCCATGTTCTGCCAGCTGGCAAGTCGTTCCTGGGAAAACTGGTAGGTAAGGGCCAGGCTGGAATTGAGGCGGATGGTGCGCAGGCAGTTAAGGGCCGATTCCGAATTTTCAAGGTCTATGCACTTGGCAACGAAGGGAGTCGAGGTGGTGGGCTGATACCAGACCGTTTCGTTTTCA
>WFPQ01000095.1 GCA_015487515.1 Hyphomicrobiales bacterium
AAGAGGTGACACTTGAAAAGGCGCTGGAAATGATCGAGGCCAAGGCGGCAAGGGGTGGCAGGAAAAGAAAAACCACCGGCAAGAAAACCACAAGCAAGAAAACCACCGGCAAGAAAACCGCAAGCAAGAAAAAAACCGTGTCAAAAAAGGTCCTTGAAACCTGAGCATGCACAAAAGAGACAGGGCGGACAGTACCAGGCCGAAAAAATTACGGACAGGCAGACTGCCAAGAGTCGGGGTTCTGGACATACTGCCCGACTGCGACCCGGACCGGCTGGTCGCGATCCCGGCAAACTGGCCGGATGATGCAGACGAAGCGCCGCGGATAATCATAAGGGTAAAGCGCAATGACAGGGCGGTTCCCGGGCCCGGGGAGCGAATACTGGCCCGCATGACAAGGGGAAAGGACGGGCAATATGAAGCCCGGGCCATGAAAATACTTCCCGTAAGGAGCCGGGCCCGGATCGGGGTGGTACGAATTGACAGGGGAAAAAAACAGTCTGCCGGGGCGCGATTATTGCCCATAGACCGCAAGCAAAGAGAAATGTTCATAGCCGGCGGTGATTTGAACGGAGCCGGGGATGGCGATCTGGTGGAAGTGGAGACAATGGCCGGCGGGCGCATGATGACCCCGACGGCCAGGGTGAAAAAAATCATCGGCAACCCTGTTTCGGAAAAGGTTATTTCCCTGATAGCGCTGCATGACCTTGAAATTCCCCATCACTTTTGTGAACAAGCCCTCAAAGAGGCAGAAAACGCCTTCAGCCCTCCACCTTCTGCCGGCGTGGAGCGGGAAGACTGGTTGCACATTCCGTTTCTTACCATAGATCCGGCCTCTGCCAGGGATCATGATGATGCGGTCTTTGCAAAACAGGATCCGGACATGAAAAATCCCGGCGGTTTCATAGTCTGCGTGGCCATTGCCGATGTGGCAGCCCATGTGAAAACCGGCTCGGCCATGGACAGGGAGGCCTTCTTGCGGGGCAATTCCGTATATTTCCCCGACCGGGTCATTCCCATGCTGCCCGAAAGAATATCCAATGACCTGTGTTCCCTTAAAGAAGGGGAAGAACGCCCCGCCCTGGCCGTCAGGATGGTCATTGACAGCAATGGGAAAAGGCTTTCCCATTCATTTCACCGGGTCAATATCAGGATTGCCCTTGGCCTGAGCTATACCCAGGCCCAGGCCGCCTTTGACGGCAAACCCGATGAAAAGGCCGCCCCCTTTCTTGAAAGTGTCCTGCTTCCCCTGTGGCGGGCCTACCTTGCAATGAGACGGGCCCGTAACAGGCGCGCGCCCCTGGACCTGGACCTGCCGGAGCGAAGGATAGTGCTTGATGAAAACGGGCTGGTCGAGCGGGTATTCATCCCCGCGCGCCTGGAGGCAAACCGGCTGATAGAAGAAATGATGATTGCGGCCAATGTCTGCGCGGCCCGAACCCTGGAAGAGCACAAGGTTCCCCTGATCTACAGGGTTCACGAACCCCCTGCCCCGGAGAAACTGTCGGCCCTTAAGGATTTTTTGGACAGCATGGACATAGGCTTTTCCACTTCGGCTTCGGTAAGGCCCGATCATTTCAACCGCATCATGCAACGGCAGAGATCTTCAGGAAATTTCCAGCAGGTCTGCGAAATGATTCTTCGCACCCAGTCCCAGGCCGAATACAGCCCGCAAAACCAGGGACATTTCGGCCTGAACCTCAATCATTATGCCCATTTCACCTCCCCCATTCGCCGCTATGCCGACCTGGTTATACACCGGGGACTGATCAGGGCCTGCAAGCTGGGAGATGACGGGCTGGGGGATGCGGAGATAGAAAAACTCAAGGAAATATCCGAACATATATCCATGACCGAACGCCGGGCGATGGCGGCCGAACGACAGACCAACGATCGCCTGATTGCAGTTTTTCTTAGCAGCAAGATCAATGCCCGCTTCAGCGCAACGATCTCCGGGGTCACCCGTTCGGGGCTGTTCGTGAAGCTCGACGAGACCGGGGCTGATGGTTTTGTGCCTGCCTTCAGTCTCGGGCGCGACTATTTTGTCCATGTGGAAGCCGAGCAGGCCATGATAGGAGAAAAAACCGGCGAAAGGTTTAGACTTGGCGATCCGGTTGAGGTAAAGCTGGTGGAAGCCTTGCCCATGGCCGGATCATTGCGATTTGAAATGCTTTCTGGGGGAGATATCCCGGACAATGCTGCAGACCATCATCCCGTCCCCCGAAAGGCCCGCAGGGGACGGGGAAGAAAATCGGCAAGGCCAGGTAAAAGATGACGCGCCGGGCACAGGGGCAACTGGCAAGGGCAGGCAGCTGGCAAGGATCATGCAAACCGGACAAATCATAACGGTCAGTGAGGGAACATGAACCAAAGAGGGCATGAAAAATGAGTGTAATCATAAAAACCGGACAACAGCCGGTCTCTGATCGCCCCATCGATACCGTGAGTCCGCGCCCCTGGTGGCGGGCCTTCAGGCGGGGGTGGATGGGGAAATGTCCCAATTGCGGCCAGGGCAGGATTTTTGGCGCCTACCTGAAGGTCAATGGCAATTGTTCCGTCTGCAATGAGGACCTTTCCCTGCACCGGGCCGATGATGCCCCCCCTTACGTGACCATTGTCATAGTGGGTCACTTGCTGGTGGCAATATTGCTGCACATGGAAATGGCCTGGCGCCTGCCGCCAATGACCTATATCTATACGCTGGTTCCCCTGGCCGTGATCCTGCCCCTGTTGCTGCTGCCCCCCATAAAGGGAGCCATAATAAGCCTGCAATGGGCCAACAGGATGCATGGTTTTGGCGGTGATGGAGATGATGTCTGATCCCGGCCGGAGTGCATTGAGCTTGAATAAATTCCCTTGCTTGACTTTTTGCGCAGGATATCTATTTTCACGCCCAAGTCTGAGCCGTGCACTTTTACCGGCATTTTTCAGCGATGCATTCCCTTGAGGGGTGCGGATCTTTCAGAATAACAAGTTTTCAGGATATTTGGACATGGCCAAGGCAAATACCATCAAGGTAAAGATGGTTTCGACCGCTGATACCGGTTTTTACTACGTAACCAAGAAGAACGCGCGCACCATGACCGAAAAAATGGTTCAGCGCAAATATGATCCCAAGGTGCGCAAGCACGTGGATTTCAAGGAAGCAAAAATCAAGTAGCCTGCGGCCCCGGGCGACCTGCCGCCCGTTGCAGGAAGCATTGACCTTTACAAGTGGTATCCGGGTGGTGTCACGTTTTCTCAAAGTCATGGAAAAGGCCCTCGTTCATCTATGAATGCGGGCCTTTTTGCCGAGTTCACCCCTGTTTTCCTGCCGGGGCAAAATGGTGCTTGGGGGCTGCATGGGGGCTG
>WFPQ01000096.1 GCA_015487515.1 Hyphomicrobiales bacterium
GGGGCCGTCGGAGGGGAAAAATGGAACGATGTTCCTTATGAAAAACGCCCCGAGGCCGGTCTGCTGCGCCTGAGGAAGGATTTGCAGCTGTTTGCCAATTTGCGTCCGGCCATCTGCTATCCGGCCCTGGCCGATGCCTCGGCATTGAAAAAAGAACTGGTAGAGGGGCTGGACATACTGATAGTTCGCGAACTTACCGGCGGGGTTTATTTTGGCGAGCCCAAGGAAATTGTCGAACTTGGAAACGGGCAGAAAAAGGCCGTTGATACCCAGATTTATCAATCCTTTGAGATCGATCGCATTTGCCGGGTGGCCTTTGACCTGGCCCGGACCCGTTCCGGGCTGGTGCATTCGGCCGACAAGAAGAATGTCATGAAATCAGGGGTGTTGTGGGACGAGGTGGCCCGGCAGGTGGCATCTGAATATGAAGACATCAGGTTCGAACATATCCTGGCCGACAATTGCGCCATGCAACTGGTGCGCAATCCGAAACAGTTCGACGTGATCGTCACCGACAACCTGTTTGGGGATATATTGTCGGATGCGGCGGCGATGCTGACCGGGTCGCTTGGCATGTTGCCCTCCGCCTCCCTGGGGGCGCCCGACAAGGAAACCGGCAAGAGAAAGGCCCTTTATGAGCCGGTGCACGGTTCGGCCCCGGACATTGCCGGCAGGGGCATTGCCAACCCGATTGCAATGATTGCCTCCTTTGCCATGGCGCTTAGATATTCCTTCGGCATGACAGAACTGGCCAATGAAGTGGAGGGGGCCATTGCCCGGGTGCTGGAGACGGGATTGCGCACCGGGGACATAATGCAGGATGGATGCCGCCAGGTCAGCACCGGGGAAATGGGCGATGCAATCATAGGGCAAATAAGAGGGAATTAGATTTGCGGTTCATTTGACAAAGGCCATTTTTTTTGCCCTTGTGGTCAGAGGCATGTGGACAGGGGCATGGTTTTTTATGAGGTCTTTATTGCGGCGCCTGGTTTTTCTGCTGTCCGTGTCTGTTGCCGGCCTCGGGGTGACTGGTGCCATGGGGCAAGGGGACGTTGCCCGGAACATGCCGATTCCAGACATGTTTCCGGTTTCCGAGTTTCGAGCCGGGATTCTGGCCCAATCCATTGACGAACCCGGGCCAGACGGATTTTTCATAAATCTTGCCCGGATTGAGGATATAAGCTTTGAAATCCTGTTCCTTTCTCCGGACATGGATGTTTTCCGCTGGCTTGGATCACCCCGGCCAAATATGGGGATCACGATAAATCTGGGTGGTCTTGAAAGCATGGCTTTCCTGGGCCTGACCTGGCAGGTGCCTGTTCTTGACGGCAGTTTTTATCTGGAGGGTACCCTGGGAGGGGCCGTTCAGAACGGGATTTTGAGCGGCGCTTCCTATCCGGCCAGAAATCTTGGATGTTCGGTGCTGTTTTACGAAGCGGCGGGGATAGGAGCCAATGTTTTTGACAGCATGACGGCAACGCTCGTCCTGGAGCATGCCTCTTCGGCCAATCTTTGCATGCCCAATCAGGGACTGACCAATCTTGGCATCAGGATTGGATACAAATTCTAGTTTTCCATGCCGGACCTTGCCTGATGGTTTTTTAAGGGGGCATTTCGTTGCGATATCAGGACATCATCAAATACTGAAATTGCCATATACCCCCAACATGGCCTATACTGGTGCGAGATGCCGCCCGGCCCTGGCAGGTCGGTCGGGTTTTGCAGGATAGCCCAGAGCGAGTTTTAAATGGATCAGCTTAGTACCCGGCCCGAAATGGAAGCGGTGCAATCACCTCTTCGCCCGGTTGAATCAAAGGAACAGCAGGGCAGGTCTCTGCAAATGCTGGAAAATGCCCGGCGGACCACGGATTTTCTGAAATCCCTGGCCCATACCGGCCGCTTGATGATTCTTTGCAGGCTTGCGGAGGGACCGGCCACGGTTTCGGAACTGGAAGAATTGCTGGAAATGAACCAGTCATCGGTTTCAAAACAGCTGGCGCGGCTGCGCGAAGATGAAATGGTGGATGCCAGGCGCGATGGGCGGCTGATATATTATTCGCTTTCAAACGACAAGGCACGCCGGATAGTTGGAACGCTTTACGACATGTTTTGCGAACCGGCAGCCGACAATCGCGGAGATTGAGTTCTGACTGGACCCGCCCGGGCCTGGAGTCGGCCCCGGGGGATGGCCGTGGTTCCGGGTGGAATGGTTTTTGCGGTGGGCGTTGCCGGTGGTGCGGTTTTCAAAAAACAGTAATGGGCTTCGTTCCATGCTGCAAGAAGATTGCCCCCACCCTTCTGGACGGGGCAGGGGCCGGGCAGCAGTGACAGACCGGCGAGTGATTGATCAATGCTATTTCAGCAAGGCCGATACCGGCGGGTGCCCGGCATGGCCGGAGCACTTTCGGTCTGACCTGAAAGCGCTCTGGATATTTCAGGCGGTGCGCTGGATCACGAATGCATAGACGTCCCCATCCTGGCGTGATTCGACCAGGGTATTGCCGGTGGTGCGGCAGAACGCTTCAAAGTCGGCAACGGCGCCCGGATCGGTTGCCAGAACCTCAAGGGTCTTGTTCTGTTCCATGGTGTTGAGCAATTTCTTTGCCTTAAGGATCGGCAACGGGCAGTTGAGGCCCTTAACGTCCAAAACTTGATCAGCCATGTTTTTCTCCAGTTCGATTGTTCGGGCAAGCGCCATTGGCAGTTGCATCTTGTCCCGATTGGCAGACCCGGCAAGCTTGTCCGGGGCCGGTTGTCAGTTCGTGTCATTCTTTCAGATGAAAAGATTTATATCGGATTTAGAGGCGACCTCAATATAGGTTGCAGCACCGCCCAGAACCGGTCCGTCGATCAGGTCGGCGGGCTTGTAGTCAAACAGGTCC
Organism: Hyphomicrobiales bacterium; assembly: GCA_015487515.1. Taxonomy (GTDB): domain Bacteria; phylum Pseudomonadota; class Alphaproteobacteria; order Rhizobiales; family Devosiaceae; genus DROE01. The sequence continues at coordinate 2,883 of WFPQ01000096.1, forward strand.
AGCGTCATCTGGCAGGCAATGATGTTTATTTCGGCTTCCACGGCCAGTTCGCGCAACTCCTCGATGGAGGCAACCCCGTTCTTCTTGATCAGGTTTTTCATCATCGAGGTGGTCAGGGCTCCGGCACCCGGTATGGTTGCCAGTATGTTCGGCATGGCAATGTGGCCGCCCATCATGGGCATTTCCATGGCTGCGTTGCCAAGGGTGGTTACCTTCAGGTTCAGGTCCTTTTTAAGCAGACCAAGACCATAAAAGGTAAAGAACATGGTTACATCCAGCCCCATGGCGGCGGCCGTGGTGCCCAGGATGAATGGCGGATAGGCCTGGTCTAGTGCTCCCTTGGTTACAATTATGGACATGGATTTCGCATTTTGTTCGCTAGTCATGGTACCCTCCTTAAAATTTCATTCAGTCCCGTTTCCACCCGCTGCCTCATTCCCGCTCACTTGCGATGATGCAGGCCTTTCAGGCATCGCACCCGGCAAAATCATCGGCGGCCATCTTGGCCTCGTAGGGGCCGGCAATCTCGGTTCCGGGCAGAAGGCCGGCCTTGGCGGCATCCCAGTCTGCAGGTCTGACCCTGACCATCCAGCCGGCGCCATAGGGGTCGCCATTGGCAAGGGTGGGATCGGCATTAAGGGCCGAATTGGTTTCGACAACCTCTCCCTCAAAGGCTATTTTTGCCGGGCCGACCCATTTGCCCGACTCTATGGTGGCGCAGGATTTCCCGGCCTTTACGGTGCGTCCGACCCGTTTTGGCGTAAAGGCAACCATAGGCCCGGCCATGGCGGCGGCAACCATGGTCATGCCAAGGGTTACGGTGCCATCGTCATTTTCCAGATACCAGATGTTGTTTTCCACGTCATAGAGCAGATCATCAGGCATTTCACATCCACGAACAACAGTCATATTAAATCTCCCATCGGGGTTTTGACCCTATGCTTGCCGGACCATTTCGGACATGTCCTTGTCCTTTTGTCTGATCGGCTTTGAAGCACAGCAGAAATCACCAAGTCCGGCAACCTGGAGTTTGCCGGATATGAACAAGGCCAGATGCCTGACCACCATGACGAGCAATCGCAGCGATCTCAGGATTTGTCCGTCATCATCACCTTGCATGATGACATTGTATTGATAAACCGTTTCGCGGCAACTCTCCCGGCAGGCATTGAAACTGGGCTCTCCCTTTGCCCCCTGCCGATGCAGGGCAAGAATTGAAAAACCCTCCTTTTTTGCCTTTGTCGGCACCCCGCCGCGGGCAATGATCCAGAAATGCAGGGTGATTTCGCCCAGGCGAAGCAATTCGGGGGCCAGGTCCCGGGCCCGGGCAAGCAGCGTTTCTTCATCCAGTTCTTCGATTTCGTCGAGCCGGGTCAGCAGGTCATCAAAATTTCTGATCTTTTCCTTCACGTCATTCACTGGATTTTTCCATCAGATTATGCCTTTTTCCTTCAATAGCGGCATGGCATCGGAAAAGTTTTCCTGCAGGCCCAGCTTGCGCGGCGAAACCCCCATGGCCAGGCCCAGCAACTGGGTGAAATAGAGGATCTTGACGCTGGTTTTCTTGCCGAAAACCTTTTCGGCCCGGACCTGGTGCATTTCCAGCCCCGTGTGGCAGGTGGGACATTCGGTGGCGATGACATCGGCCCCGCAGGCCTGGGCGCCCTGGAGCAGGTTCAGTACCAGCCGGGTGGAGGTGTCGCTGTCGCTAAGGGTGTGTGCTCCTCCGCAGCAGGCGGTTTTCAGGGGATATTCGACATTTTCGGCCCCGGCTGCTGCCAGCAGGTCGTCCATGTAATGGGGCTTGTGGGTCGATTCGGAGCCTTCCCCCTGGTCCTTTTCAGGGAAAATGTGGCGGGGTCGCGTATACATGCAGCCATAATAATTGGCGATCTTGAGGCCTTTCAGGCCATCCCTGACCTTGTCGCGAATTCCTTCCTCGCCAACCGAATCCTTGATCCAGTCCAGGGCGTGGATGGTTTCCACCTTTCCGGCCTCATAGGTAGTGTGGCCGGCCTTGCCTGACAGGCGTTCTACGACCTCTCTTGAGCCTTCGTCGTTTTTCAGGTCATATTCGGCCTTTTTCAGATTGTGGTAGCAGCCGTTGCACGGGGCCATGACCTTGTCAAAGCCCATGTCCTGGGCGATCGAGAGGTTGCGGGCAGAGAGATAGGTCTGCAGCTTGGGGTCGATATTCTTGACCTCCATGGCGCCGCAGCAGTTCCAGTTTTCAAGCTCGACGGTTTTTAGGCCCAGCTTGTCGCCAATGGCTTTTGTTGAGCGGTCATAGGACTGGGCGGTGCCTTCAAGGGCGCAGCCCGGATAATAGGCAACCTTGTCAAATTTCTTGTTCATCGCCCGTCCTCCAGTTTGTCCAGTCCCAGCAGCCTTGCATTTTGGGTTTCCTTTTCGCTTACATATTCGTCTATTGCCGCCCTGGCCCGGCTCCATCCTCTTGTGCGGGGGCGGAAAACGGTGGCCAGACCCAGCCGGACAAGCATGGTAAGGGGAAGTTTTCTGAAAAGCCCCATCAGCATGGAAACCAGCCAGTTCTGGGTCAGTTTCTGTCCGGTGGCAGAAAAGAACTGCCTTATGACCAGGCCGTCCTCGATCTTTCCGGTGTCAAACACCTGTTTTGAAAATCCCTCGTCGAACAGCATGGAGGGGGATTTGGGGGTATGGCCCTTGAGTTCCAGCCAGTGGGCGGTGGCTTTCATCACCCCTTCGGGGTTGACATCGCGCGGACAGGCATAGGTGCACTTGTTGCACGAAACGCATTGCCAGATTATGTCCTTGTTGAGCAGCAGTTCGTCTTCCATGCCCATGCGGATCAGGTAGATCCAGTAGCGGGGATTGAAATCATTGTTCAGGGCGTTGATGGTGCAGGCATTGGTGCATGATCCGCATTGCCAGCAGCGGTGAATGAATTCGCCTCCGGCCAGTCCGGCGATCTCGTCCTGCATGGCCTCGTTGTAATCGGTAATGGCGCGGGGGTTGATGAAGGTGCTCCAGTGCCCGGAAACATCGACCCCGTCAATGACAAGCTCTTCGTGCTCGACGATATTTTCGGGCCTGATGAGCGATTTTTCGTGGATTGGCATCGGGCTTCCCTCAAGTTTTTCCGTTCAATTCAACAACAGGGCGTTACCGCCCAGTTCGTGAAC
>WFPQ01000097.1 GCA_015487515.1 Hyphomicrobiales bacterium
ATTGCAACCTTCCCGGACACTACAGTGCGGGCATGTGGACCAGGCTGAAAGTCGTCTGAGGGGGCAAATCCGGCCCCGGCCGGAAAGATTCAGAAACGATCAATGCGGCAATGGATGCGGCAGGCTGGTGCCTGCCGCATCCGTCCTTGGCAAGTGGCAATGCAATGGCCCGCAAGGGGGATGACACCTTTGAACATGTCCACTCTGGCCAAGCCCCCTGCCCCGTGATAGTTACCGGCGCCAACTCCCAGATTGCAGCGATTCTCAGGCTGCCAGTGAGAAATTCGACACCCTGACCCGATTCAGCCAAACAGGAGACTGGCAATGGCGCAGATAGTTTCTTCAATAACCGGACCCGAAGCGCTTACTTTTGATGACGTGCTGCTGCAACCGGCCGCATCCAGCGTGATGCCGGCGCAGGTAAACCTTGGAACCCGCCTTGCCAGGGACATAGAACTGAACATACCCATTCTTTCCTCGGCAATGGACACGGTAACGGAAAGCAACATGGCAATAGCCATGGCCCAGGCCGGGGGCATGGGGGTCATTCATCGCAACATGGCGCCGGAAGAACAGGCCGAGCAGGTAAAACAGGTAAAAAGCTTTGAAAGCGGCATGGTGGTAAACCCCATAACCATCGGACCCGATGCAACCTTGTCCGACGCCCACAAGCTCATGCAGAAACACAATATTTCCGGCATTCCCGTGGTGGAAAACGGGCAAAGGGGCGGGCGGATAAAGGGAAGGCTGGCCGGCATACTGACCCATCGCGATGTAAGGTTCGCCTCTGACCCTAAACAACCGGTATCGGAACTGATGACGGATCAAAACCTGGTCACCGTTTCCGAAGGGGTTTCCCAGGAAGATGCGAAAAGACTGCTGCACGCCAATCGCATCGAAAAGCTGCTGGTGGTGGATGAAGATCACAACTGTATCGGGCTGATCACCGTCAAGGACATGGAAAAGGCCAAGCTGAACCCGGATGCCATCAAGGATGAAAAGGGGCGGCTGATGGTCGCTGCCGCATCTTCTGTCGGTGAAAAGGGCTTCCTGCGCTCCATGACCCTGATCGAGGCGGGGGTCGACCTGCTGGTGATAGATACCGCCCATGGCCATTCCATCCATGTCATAGAGGCGGTAAGAAAAATCCGGGAAATCTCCAAGTCAACCCGTATCATAGCCGGGAACGTGGCCACCGCAGAAGCCACGAGGGCCCTGATAGATGCCGGTGCGGATGCCATCAAGGTCGGTATCGGGCCGGGTTCAATCTGCACGACCCGCATGGTGGCAGGAGTCGGGGTTCCCCAGCTAGCGGCCATAATGGCCTGCGCCAGGGAGGCCGAAAACGACAACATTCCCGTTATAGCCGACGGGGGAATAAAGTTTTCCGGCGACATGGCCAAGGCCCTGGCCGGGGGGGCATCATGCGTGATGATCGGATCATTGCTGGCAGGAACCGATGAAAGCCCGGGCGAGGTCTACCTGTACCAGGGACGATCCTACAAATCCTATCGGGGCATGGGCTCGGTCGGGGCGATGGCACGCGGTTCGGCCGATCGCTACTTTCAGCAGGAAGTGAATGACCAGATGAAACTGGTGCCCGAAGGGGTCGAAGGCCAGGTTCCCTACAAGGGACCGGCGGGGAATGTCCTGCATCAGCTGGCCGGCGGCCTCAGGGCTTCCATGGGATATACCGGTGCACCCGATCTTGAGAGTTTCAGGCGCAATGCCACCTTCGTGAAAATCTCCGGGGCGGCACTTAACGAAAGCCACGTGCATGATGTTTCCATAACCCGCGAAAGCCCCAATTACAGAGCCGGCCGATAATGCGTCTTTCGGGAAGAATTGCCGCGGCAATGGAAATCATCGACGATCTTGAAAGGCGCCGCAGGCCGGTCTCTGTGGCCCTCAAGGACTGGGGACAGGCCAATCGCTTTGCCGGTTCAGGAGACAGGGCCGCCATCGGCAACCTGGTTTATGACGCCATGCGCAAGCGGGCCTCCCACGCCTTCCTGATGCAGTCGGAAACCGGGCGTGCCCTGGCCCTGAGCGTCGTGGTGAATGACTGGAAAATACCGATAAACGAACTGGAAACGGCTTTTGCCAGCGACAATTTTGCCCCCGAACAAATAAGCAATGAAGAAAAGAAACTGCTGCTGAACGAAAAGAACCTTGCAAAGGCCCCGCCCCACACCAGGGCCAATATCCCCGGATGGCTGGCCATGGGATTCGAAAAGACCTTTGGCAAAAACTGGACCGGCCAGGCAGAAGCACTGGGTGAAAGACCCCCCCTTGACATGCGGGTCAACAGCTTGAAATCAACCAGTGAAAAGGTGAAGAAAAACCTGGGGCGCTTCGGGCCGGAACCCATGGATATTGCAACCATGGGGTTGCGCATAAGGGCGGGAAAAGGTGAAGAAAGAGTTGCCAATATCGCATCTAGCGAAGCCTATAAAAAGGGCTGGGTGGAAATCCAGGACCAGGGCAGCCAGATAGTTTCAGCTTTAAGCAATGCCAGGCCGGGGGAGCAGGTTCTGGATTTTTGCGCCGGGGGGGGCGGCAAGACCCTGGCCCTGGCTTCGCTGCTGGAAAACAGGGGGCAGATATTTGCCCATGACAGGGACCGCAACCGGCTGGCCCCGATTTTTGACCGCCTCAAGAGGGCCGGGGTGCGCAACGTGCAGGTGCGTTCGCCCCAGGATGGGGCGCTGGACAACCTGATCGGCAAGATGGACAAGGTGGTGACAGATGCCCCGTGCACCGGGAGCGGAACCTGGAGGCGCCACCCGGATTCCCGCTGGCGGCTGAGCCCTGAACAGCTGGAAAAACGCCGGCAGGAACAAGAACTGATTCTTGAGCAGGCCTGCAAATTCCTGCGTCCGGGTGGTGAGTTGATCTATATAACCTGTTCGCTGCTGCCTGAAGAAAATATCGAGCAGATTGAATCGTTTATTGCCAGAAACCAAGATTTTGATTCAATCGATCCCAGGCAGCGCTGGGACGGGATTTTTCCCGGCAGCAGCAGGAAACCCGTATTTGACCGGCACGGGGCAACCCTGTCTCCCCTGTCCACCGGCACCGATGGCTTTTACATCTCTATATTGCAGAACAGGGGCACTGGAAATCAGGAAAGCTGAACCCGACATGAGCAAACAGGAACACCAAACCATAATAATCGTAGATTTTGGCTCGCAAGTGACCCAGCTCATTGCAAGGCGCCTGCGCGAACTGAATGTCTATTGCGAAATCCATCCGTTCTCCAGTGCAGGTGATGCGGTGAAACGATCGGGACCAAGGGGCATCATCCTTTCGGGAGGGCCGGCCAGCGTGCTGGAGGAAAACGCCCCTGCCCTGCCCCCCGAGGTGCTAGAGGCCGGCGTGCCGGTTCTTGGCATCTGCTACGGACAGCAACTGCTCTGTGCAGAACTTGGCGGCCGGGTGGAAGCAGGACACGATCGCGAATTCGGCCGGGCCGGTGTAACCCCTGAAAAAGCCTGTTCCCTGTTCGACGGAGTCTGGGAGCCCGGGCAGGAATACCAGGTGTGGATGAGCCATGGAGACAGAGTCAGCAAACTGCCAGAAGGATTTGAAATCGTTGCAACTTCTCCCGGCGCTCCCATGGCGGTGATCGCCAATGAAAAACGGCGGATATGGGGCACCCAGTTTCACCCGGAAGTGCATCACACGCCTGATGGAAAAAAACTGTTCGAAAATTTTGCAAAAAAAATCTGCGGATGCTGGGGGGACTGGACCATGGCCGCCTACAGGGACCAGGCCATTGAAAGGATCAGGGACCGGGTTGGCGGAGAAAGGGTGATATGCGGGCTTTCGGGGGGAGTGGATTCTTCGGTCGCCGCCATATTGCTGCATGAGGCCATAGGTGACCAGTTGACCTGTGTTTTTGTCGACCACGGGCTGTTGCGCAAGAACGAGGCCGAAGAAGTGGTAAATATGTTTCGCGATACCTACAATATCTCCCTCGTTCACGCGCAACACCAGGACCTGTTCATAGATGCTCTCGATGGGATCGAGGATCCGGAAAAAAAGCGCAAGACCATCGGGGAACTGTTCATAGAGGTATTCGAAAGGGAGGCAAGCAGGCTGGGAGATGTAAGGTTCCTGGCCCAGGGAACCCTTTACCCGGACGTGATAGAAAGTGTTTCGTTCACGGGCGGACCATCCCAGACCATAAAGTCCCATCACAATGTGGGCGGGCTGCCGGAGCGCATGAAGATGGAACTCGTCGAACCGCTTCGCGAACTTTTCAAGGACGAGGTAAGGGACCTGGGGACCGAACTGGGGCTGCCCGCTTCCTTTGTCGGGCGCCATCCGTTTCCCGGCCCCGGACTGGCCATAAGATGCCCCGGAAAAATCACCCGCAAGAAGCTGGAAATGCTACGGGAAGCGGATGCGGTTTACCTGGACGAAATAAGAAAGAGCGGACTTTATGACAGGATATGGCAGGCCTTCGCGGTGCTGCTTCCGGTGCAGAGTGTCGGGGTAATGGGAGATGGAAGGACCTATGAATTCGTCTGCGCCCTGCGCGCCGTCACATCGGTGGATGGCATGACGGCGGATTTCTACCCCTATGAAATGGAATTCCTGGGCCGGGCCGCCACCCGCATCATCAACGAGGTGCCGGGCATCAACCGGGTGGTCTATGACATAACCTCAAAACCTCCCGGAACCATCGAGTGGGAATAGGAACGAGGGTTCAGGGAAAAGACATTTACCCTGGATCAACATATCCGCCAGATCAGGCCGGCAGGGTCCTTGAGAGATCACGGGATTCCAGGACAGGCCGATCCCTGTAAAGATAGCAGGACGCTGCCTGGTACCGTTCAAGATGAAAAAGCGGTGATGGATTCCTGCAATTTTCCATCGCCCTGGCACAACGGCCATAAAACGGGCAACCACCCTCACCTCCGCTATCCTTGCGGACAAAGATTTCATCCTTTCCCCAGCGCTGTTCCAGGTCGGGCCAGGGAATGGAATCTATCAGCAGGCGCGTATAGGGGTGCTGCGGGGTCTTGATGACGGCTTCGACATCACCGGCCTCCATTACCGCTCCCTTGTATAGCACCACTATGGAATTTGCTATGTGATAGGCGGTGGTCAGGTCGTGGGTGATATAGATTATGGAAACTCCATGATCCCTTTGCAGATTGCGCAATGTTTCAAGAATACTGGCCCGCAGCGAGGCATCGACCATGGAAACGGGCTCGTCGGCAATAAGGAGGCTGGGCTTGAGCAACAGGGCCCTGGCAACATTGATGCGCTGGCGCTGACCGCCGGAAAGCTGATGGGGAAAACGCCCGATGACATCCTCGGGGCGCAGGCCAACCGCATTCAGAGCCTCGTCTATCCTGTTGCGGGCATCAGCCCTGGACCTGGCAAGCTTGAAACGCCTTATGGGAACGTTCAGGAGGTGATCAACCGTATAA
>WFPQ01000098.1 GCA_015487515.1 Hyphomicrobiales bacterium
ACTGGCCGAAAGCCTTGCCGATATCGAGGAAAGACATCGCAATGAATTGTCCGCCAGCCCCGTGAAGGAAAAGAGCGATGGTGTCGATGACATGGCTGACAAGGCGTCAGTTGCCGGGGAAAAAGCACCTGCGGAACCGGTCATTCCCCTGGAAATGCTGCGCCAGGCCCTGGGTGAGGACCGCATAATCCATTACATAGAACCGATAATAACCCTGCCCCAGCGCCGCATCCATGGCTATGACCTGGTGCCCCGGTTGATTCTGGAAGACGGGGAACTGGCAGAGGCAGAAGATTTCATGCCGGTATCCGGGGGGCATTCGCTGATTGCCGAAATCGAGGCCCTGGCCCTTGTCGATGCGGTTACATTCGTTCGCAGGGCCCTGACCTCTGACGATCCGGTCTTTGTCTATACGCCCATTTCCACGGCCACCCTTGGTGCCCCGCGTGAAACCGAAAGGGTTCTTTCCCTGCTCGATGCCAATCGTGCCGTTGGCAAATACATATGTTTCCTCATGCCCGAAACCCAATGGGCAGGGCTTGGCGCAAAAGACAGGAAGGTCGTCGGTGAGATAGTCGGCAAGGGGGCCGGGTTTTCTCTGGCAGATTGCAGGACCCTGAGATTGAATTTCATGGAATTGTCGGAAACAGGGGTCCGGTCCATCAGGGCAGACACCCGTCGCTTCATTGACCGCCCCGCCAGCTATACCGATTTTCATACCGCCGATATCGCCGCCTATGTCAGCAGGTTCGAAGTTGACCTGATAATGACATCGGTGGATTCGGAGCAGCACATATTGACCCTTGTCGAAGATGGTATTGGCCTTGCCCAGGGGCCCTATCTTGGCAAGGCCGGCCCGATAAGATCTGATTTTGTCAACCAGGCCAGGGGGGGCAAGGACGAAATTTCGGGCAAGACGGCCCGGCCCCGCCTTGCCGGGCGCTAGAGTACCTGTTTCTGAAAGAGTGCTTGTTTCTAGAACATGGCGTCGATCTGATTCTGATCGACCCCGTTGCTCGAAGGCCCTGACAACAGCTGCTTTCTTTTGGTTCTTTCGGCATCGCTTAGAACCGGGTCAACCTTCTTGCCGTGATTGTCCATCATCTGGCAAAGAATGTTGATGCGCTCTTCTATCACTTCGATCGTCTCCACGACCTTGGTTATGCGTTGTCCGGTAATGTCCTGGAAGGAACAGGCTTCGAAAACTTCCATCATCTGCTCGTTCACCAGTTCGCGGAATTCCTTGTCGTTCTTTTCTTCCCCGGCCAGTACCTTTTCGGCCGCACCCATTATTGAATTGGTGGCAAATTCCGTGGCAAGAACCACTTCCGACAATTCCTTGCCCACTTCCGGTATGCGGTTGGCCGAAATGTCATCGGCATGGACCTTGGAGATTTCCGAACGCAGGGTTTCGATTTTCATCAATATTCCGCGCAATTCCTGCTGCAGGGTCACATCTATTCTTCTGAGCAATGGCTGCAAGGAACTGGTCAGCAGTTCGGCAACCCCGATGACATCGGTCAGGGTCATCTGCCCGCCGGGTGACTTTTTAAGTCGTTCTCCCAGGTCCAGTATGGTCTTGACCACCGGGTCATTACTGGCAATTTTTGTGTTTTTGGATTTTGGCATGGGTTCAGGCTCCGAATACTGCGTCTATCTTTCCCTTTAATGTCTGGGCATTGAACGGCTTTACGATGTAATTGTTCACCCCGGCCTTTTTGGCGGCTATCACGTTCTCGGTTTTTGATTCTGCGGTAACCATTATGAACGGAAGGCGCATGGTTTCGCTGCGTGATCTTACTTCGCGCAGCAGGTCATATCCGGTCATCGGTTCCATGTTCCAGTCGGAAATCACCAGTCCATACTGCTTTTCGCTGATTTTTTTCAGAGCCTCCGTACCGTCCGAAGCATCATCAACATTTTCATATCCAAGCTGCTTGAGCAGGTTGCGAAGTATGCGCACCATAGTTGAATAATCATCCACCACGAGAATTGGCGAACTTGTATCTAGTGACATTTTTTTCCCCTGAACTTTCAAGACGCCCCTGTTGCTCCGGGCATCGGGTTTATGGTGGCTCAAGGCTAAATTGGGGATGCTGAAACCTCTCTAAAGCCAAGACTAAGCATAAACCTGTACCGGTTTGCCCGTCTTGCCGCAAATTGCCGGTTTTTCTGGCATTTTCCTGCCAACAGGCATTTTCATTCGTTTTGTTTTTCCTTTTGCCATCACTGCCTCCCGGTTTTGCCTTGCCACCTTTGTTCATGTTTCATTATTGCCTTGCCAAGTGGCGGACAAAGAGGCATTTTCCGGGCGGTTGATTTGTTCCCTGCGCGATTTTTTGTCTTTTTGTGACTTGGGACGGATCTTTTGCTTTGGAGCTTTTCTTGAGTGATTTTCAGCTTTTGCAGGGGCTGCAAAATGTTCCTGCCCATCTAAAGAACTGCGTGGTGGCCATTGGCAATTTTGACGGGGTGCACCGGGGACACCAGATCGTGCTCGAAAAATCCCTGCAACTGGCCCGGGAGAGAAGCCTCCCTGCCGTGATGCTGACCTTTGAACCCCATCCCCGCGATCTGTTTGCCCTGGAACCCTTCATGTTTCGCCTTACGGACGGGCCTGCCAAGGCCAGACTGGCCGAGGCCATGGGCATGGATGCCATTGCGATCCTGCCCTTCAACAGGCAGCTAGCCTCCCTTCAGCCCGAGGACTTCGTTGACCGGTTCCTGGTATCGGCCCTTGGGGCCAGGGCGGTGGTGGTTGGAGAGGATTTTCATTTTGGCAAGGAACGCCGCGGCACCCCCTTGTTCCTGCAGCATGCGGGGCGGGAGGCCGGTTTCGAGGTCTTGCAGGTGCCGTTGCTCCAGGCCGAGAGCGATCCCGTTTCATCATCCAGAATCCGGGCCTCGCTCAACACTTCGGAGCTTGACCTGGCCAATTCCCTGCTTGGCTATCACTGGATGATCGGAGGCGAGGTCATAATGGGCGATCAGCGGGGACGCGAACTTGGCTATCCGACCGCCAATTTTGAATTGCCCCGCACCTGCCTTCTCGCCCAGGGGGTATATGCGGTCAGGGTCCGGCTGTCCGATCGCCTGTTTGGCGGAGTGGCAAGCCTTGGCAAGCCCATGTTTGACATTCATCAAAGCCCGTTCGAGGTTCATATTTTTGATTTTGACGAGGATATTTATGGCCATCAGATCGAAGTGGCGCTAATAAGGCATATCCGTGGTCAGATGACCTTTGACGGCCTCAAGGAACTCATAGTGCAAATGGACAATGACAGCAAAAGGGCCAGAACTGCCCTGGACAACCTGATTCCCCTTTCCCGTCTGGATGAAAAGCTGGGCCTGATTATTCAGGGATAGCGCCCCATCCCCGCTATCCCGCAAAAGACTGGCATTGACCAAAAACCCTTGTTAGAAGCGTTTGTGGTTTGATTTTCCCCCTTCAAGATTGAACAGGTTTTCAAATGACCAAAAACAGTTCTGGCGCGTCCCAACGCGACTATTCTGATACCCTTTATCTGCCCAGGACGGATTTTCCCATGCGGGCGGGCCTGCCCCGGCGCGAACCGGCCTGGCTGAAGCGTTGGGAGAACATGGACATTTATTCCCGCTTGCGGGAACAGTCCAGAAACGCCCCCAAATATACCCTGCACGACGGTCCCCCCTATGCCAATGGCAATATCCATATCGGTCATGCGCTCAACAAGGTGCTTAAGGACATGGTCACCCGCTCCATGCAGATGCTGGGCTATAATTCCTCCTATGTTCCGGGTTGGGATTGCCATGGGCTGCCCATCGAATGGAAGATCGAGGAACAATACCGGGCCAAGGGCAAGAACAAGGACGAGGTGCCAATCAACGAATTCCGCAAGGAATGTCGTGAATTTGCGCAAAAATGGCTCGATGTGCAGCGGGAGGAATTCAAGCGGCTGGGCATAACCGGGGACTGGGACAATCCCTATACCACCATGGCCTATGATGCCGAGGCCACCATTGCCGCCGAACTGATGAAGTTTTCCATGTCAGGTCAGCTCTATCGCGGTTCAAAACCGGTGATGTGGTCCGTGGTGGAAAGAACGGCGCTGGCCGAAGCCGAGATCGAATATGCCGATGTTGAGAGCGACGCCATCTGGGTGAAGTTTCCTGTTGTTTCAGATAGGTATGGGCAGCAGAGACCATCGGATGACAGATCCGGTGTCAGGCCGGGTGATTGCATAGTCATCTGGACCACCACCCCGTGGACCATTCCTGCCAACCGCGCCATCGCCTTTTCCTCCAGGCTATCCTACGGACGTTATGAAGTCACGGAGGCGGAAAATGATTTTGGCCCCCAGGTCGGCGAGAAGCTGATTTTTGCCGATGCGCTGGCCGATGAATGTGCGGCAAAGGCAAAATTGACCTTCAGGCGGCTGTCGGATGTCATGGCGGACGAACTTGCGGCGATTACCTGTTCTCACCCCCTGAGGGGTTTTGGCGGTGGTTATGATTTCGATGTCCCCCTGCTTGATGGCGATCACGTGACCGAGGAGGCCGGAACCGGCTTTGTCCATTCCGCCCCCGGCCACGGTGCAGACGATTTTGAAATCTGGTCTTCCAGCGCCCGCCAGCTTCAGGCGCGCGGCATTGATACATCCATTCCCTTTTCCGTCGATGATGCGGGCTATTATACCAAAGATGTGCCCGGTTTCGGCCCGGATTGTGCTGAAGGCGCAGCAAGGATCATCGACGACAAGGGCAGGAAGGGTGATGCGAACAAGAGGGTTATTGCTGCCCTGATTGAGGCAGGAAACCTGTTTGCCCGGGGTCGTATCAAGCATTCCTACCCCCATTCCTGGCGTTCCAAAAAGCCCATCATTTATCGCAATACCCCCCAATGGTTTGTCCATATGGACAAGGAACTGGACGGGCTTACCTTTGACTTTGAAACCGGCAGGCAACATACCGATTCCGGTGCTGCAAAGCCGGATACGCTTCGCACCCGTGCCCTTGCCGCCATCGACAATACCAGGTTTGTGCCCGCTTCCCGGAAGAACCGCCTGCGGGCCATGATCGAAAACCGCCCCGACTGGGTTCTGAGCCGCCAGCGCGCATGGGGTGTGCCGATTTCCCTGTTCGTGCACAGGCAGAGCGGTGAAGTCCTGAAGAACGAAACCGTCAATGCCCGTATCATTTCCGCCTTTGAAAAAGAGGGCGCCGATGCCTGGTTTGCCGAGGGAGCCGCCGAACGTTTTCTCAAAGGGGTTGCTGACCCGGAACAGTGGGAACAGGTCACCGATATTCTCGATGTCTGGTTCGACAGCGGCTCCACCCATGCCTTCGTCTTGCGCAACCAGAAAAAATGGCCCCATGTCAAATGGCCCGCTTCCCTTTACCTGGAGGGCAGCGACCAGCACCGGGGCTGGTTTCATTCTTCCCTGCTGGAAAGTTGCGGCACCACCGGCCGGGCTCCCTATGATGCGGTTCTGACCAACGGTTTCACCATGGATGCAAAGGGCAGGAAGATGTCCAAGTCCATGGGCAATACCGTGGCCCCCCAGGACATAGTCAAGCAGTACGGGGCCGATATCCTGCGCCTGTGGACTGCTTCGGTTGATTACTGGGACGATCAGCGCCTGGGGGACGAAGCGATAAAGACCAATGTCGAGGCCTATCGCAAATTGCGCAACTCCTTCCGCTTCCTGCTGGGCAATCTGGTCCATTATTCCC
>WFPQ01000099.1 GCA_015487515.1 Hyphomicrobiales bacterium
CTGGCGATTTTTCGCATAGCGGGAATTTATGGTCCCGGCCGTTCCAGCATTGACAAGCTCAGGGATGGCCTGGCCCATCGTATCGTGAAGCGTGGGCAGGTGTTCAATCGCATACATTGTGATGATATCGGGCGCATCACCGCCCTTGCCATGCAGAACCGCCTTGAGGGCATATTCAACCTGACCGACGACGAACCGGCCCCGCCCCAGGACCTGGTCACTTTCGGTGCCAGGCTGCTCAAGGTAAAACCGCCCAGGGCCATACCGTTCGAAAAGGCGGAACTGAGCGACATGGCAAGGGCGTTTTACATGGACAACAAGAGGGTTTCCAACGCCAGGATCAAGAAGGCGCTCGGCATAGAACTGCTCTATCCCACCTATCGTGAGGGATTGCAGGCCGTGTTTGACGGGTTAAAGGCATCCGGATCCGGATGACCTGCGGGTTTTTGGCGGGGTTCTGCTCTTTTGCCGCCGTTTTTGCTGTCGTTGTTTTTAGTTCCCGCTGGCCAGACGGATGGTTTTTTCCAGTAATTCGATATCCTTTGGCCGGCTCAGGGAATGGTCCCCGTCCGGGACCATGGTAAGGGATACCGGATCAAGCATGATGTGGCTCAAAAGTTTTATGGCATGGTCGGGCGGAACCGCTTCGTCCCTTGCTCCCTGCAATATGTAAACCGGGCATCTGGTTTCGATCGGTTTGCCAAAAAGCAGGTGCCTTTTGCCGTCTTCGATCAGTTTCCTGGTAATCATGTAGGGTTCGTCATAATCGGATGGCAGTTCGACAAACCCCTTTTCTTCCAGTTCCGCCAGCTGTTCGGGGGAAAATTTTTCGGCCATGAGGTCTTTTGTCATGTCAACGGCCGGGGCAATCAGTATCAATGCCTTTACCCGCGGCCTGCTGCGCTTTTGCAAGATGTTGTTCAGCAGCAGGGCCAGCCACCCCCCCATGGAAGATCCGATTATTATCTGCTCGCCATCGGTCAGGTCAAACACCTCAAGGGCTTCTTTGAGCCAGAGGCTGATATGTCCATCTGCAAATTTGCCTCCTGAGGATCCATGGCCGCTGTAATCGAATCTTGTTGCCTGCCGGTGGTTTTTCAGGGCGAAATCGGCCATGGCCACGGCCTTTGACCCTTCCATGTCGGATTTGAAGCCGCCAAGCCAGAACAGGCCCGAATCATTGCTGCCCGGGCCGTTCTCAGGGCTAGATTGCAGGATTGCTATCTTCCTGCTGCCTCCTGCATTTGCTTTTTCAGGCCCGTCCGGACCTGCTGTTTCCTGATCACTCATTTCTATGAATCTGGATCTTTGCTGCAAAATACTGGTCACCTGTTATCCCGGGTCACGGCCCCGTCCCTGCCGGCAAGTCCGCCGGCCCGGGCAAAAAACCGAGATGGCCGGCAAAACTATTGATGCGAGTGTTTATTTGACTGTTGACTTTATCGCAAACAGAAACGATTTTAACCCACGAAATGAGGCATTGCCATCCCGATGGATGAGTACCGTGCCAGATCAGTGTAAACAATATGAAGGATCATACAACATTCGACGCCCGATGAGACCAGTGGCACCCCAGAAAAAGGGACCGCCCGCAAACCGAGACATCACTGACCCGGAAGTACAGCTGATTGACGCCGAGGGCAATCACCTCGGCCCCACTCCGACGCAGAAGGCCATGGAGATGGCCGAGGAGGCCGGCCTGGACCTGGTGGCCATTTCGCCGAACGCCAGGCCGCCCGTTTGCAAGATTCTTGACCTTGGCAAATATAAGTACCAGGCCCAGAAAAAGGCGGCCGATGCCCGCAAGCGCCAAAAGGTGATTGCCGTCAAGGAAATCAAGCTGCGCCCCAATATCGACACCCATGATTATGACGTGAAGATGCGCGCGGTGGAAAAATTCATTGGCGAGGGTGACAAGGTAAAGATAACCATGCGCTTCCGCGGGCGCGAAATGGCCCATCAGGAACTCGGCCTGAAATTGCTCAACAGGGTCCGCGACCAGATGGAAGAAATTGCCAAGGTCGAGGCCGCCCCAAAGATCGAGGGTCGCCAGATGATCATGGTTCTGGCCCCGTCCAAGTAGCACTCAAGGCCATATTTCGGGTTGGCCATATTTCTGGTTGGTGACATCTCGGGGTGCACCCTTGCAAACGCCCGCGGCATTTTGCCCGGATGGCGTGCCGTTTTCGCTGCTGTTTTTGCCACCGTTTCCGCCACTGTTGCTGACCACTGTTGCTGAAACGTGCCGTCTTCGGTTCTGCCGGCAGGTAAAATTGTTCGGACCCGCTCGCTGCAGGAGCTCCTGATTGCAGTGCTGTTTTTTGATTGACAAATTATTTTTAAGCGGGGAAGTTCCCGTTGCCTGTTCTGGGGCGCTCCGGCGCTTCGCGGCTTTTTCGTGCCTTGGGGGTTTTCAGGTTCCCGGTCTTTCGAAAACTGTTCCTGCGAAGGCGCGCATCTCCAGATCTCCTGGAGAGGAATGTCTTTTATGAACACCAAGCCGTTTGCAGGAACCAGTTGGCCCGGGGAGTTGCGGGCCACCCTTGTTCTGGCCTGGCCCCTGGTTGTTGCCCAGCTTGCCGGCATCGCCCTGAATGCCACCGATGTGATCATGATGGGCTGGCTCGGGCCCCGCAGCCTGGCCGCCGGAGCTCTGGCCAATTCCCTGTTTTTCACCCTGTTTCTCGGAGGCCTGGGCCTGGTGACTGCAACCGCCCCCCTGATTGCCCAGGCCATGGGTGCCCGTCGCAGCAAATCGGTCAGAAAGATCGTTCGGCAGGGTTTTTGGATTGCGGTTCTCTTTACGATTCTGGTCACTCCGCTGGTGTTTCAGATGGGTCGCCTCTTTGCTGTCCTTGGGCAGAACCCGGAAATTGTCGCTCTGGCCGAGATATATCTTTCCAGCGCTGTCTGGATGCTTTTCCCCGGCCTTGGCATCGTGATTTTCCGCTCCCTGCTGGCCGCACGCGGAGACAGCAAGGTTTTGTTGTGGGTCACGGTTGCGGGCATATTCATCAATGCTCTTGCCAATTATGGCCTGATGTTCGGCAATTTCGGCTTGCCCCGCCTTGAACTACTGGGGGCGGGAATCACCACTTCCCTGGTAAATGCGCTCATGTTCGTGTTTCTGCTGATATTCATATTGTCCAGCCCCCGTTATCGGCGCTATTACATTTTTGTCAGGCCCTTCAGGTCTGACTGGCCGAGGTTTTTTCAGCTTTTGCGCATTGGAACCCCGATAAGCCTTACCATCATGTCCGAGGTCGGGCTGTTCGGAGCCGCCTCGATTCTGATGGGTATTCTTGGTACCGATGAGCAGGCGGCCCATGCCGTTGCCCTGCAATTGGCAGCCATTGCCTTCATGGTTCCTCTGGGGCTTTCCCAGGCCACTACCGTGCGCGTGGGCATTGCCCACGGAGCAGGAAATGCAAGGGGGGTCGGCATTGCCGGCTGGACTTCCATGGGGCTTGGTACCGCCTTCATGCTGATTCCATTGAGCCTGTTTGTCCTGTTTCCGGATTACCTGGTCAGCCTTTTTCTTGATCCGTCAAATCCCGGCAATGCCGGGGTACTGGCCCTTGCCGCCTCTTTTCTGGCGGTGGCGGCGGCGTTTCAACTGGTTGACGGGGCCCAGGTGCTGATGATTGCGGCATTGCGCGGCCTTTCCGATACCCGGGTCCCGATGATCATTGCCCTTGCCGGCTACTGGATAGTGGGGCTTGGTACTGCCTATCTGTTTGGCTTTGTTCTGCAATGGCGTGGCATCGGCATCTGGACAGGTCTTGCCCTGGGTCTGGCATTCGTTGCCATCGTTACGACCATTCGCTTTGCCATGCGTCACAGGCTTGGTCTGTCATAGCTCATTGATTGCCTCTTGTTACCGGGCCTGCCATTGGGCAATGCCAGGCCGGTGATGCCATGGCCATGGGACCTGTCCGTCAATTCATTCGGCACAGTAAAGATGGTAAAGAATTGCCATCAGTTCCTTAACCCTGGGGTCGGCAATGCGATACCATATGGTCTGGCCCTGCCGCCTTGTTGCAACTATTCCCTCTTCGCGCATCTTGGCCAGGTGCTGGGAAAGGGCCGATTGACCAAGCCCCACGGTTCTGGCCAGCCCCCCGACCGAAACTTCGTCCCGGTCGGCAAGCTGGCACAATATTATCAGTCGTTTTTCATTGCCAATTGCCTTTAGCAGACCGGCAACCTCGGCGGCCCGGTTTTGAAGAGATCTGATGTCGTCTGGAAGGTCCAGCATTTTTTTCTCGATTCGTCTTGATATATTAGGTAATACTAATATATATGTTCGGTCAGATAAATCAACCATTGTGTTTGTGCCCGGCTGGCCAGGCCGGTCAACCAGAAAGTGAGAATTGCCATGTCTGAAAATCCACAGCCTTCCGGCGAAAAACTGTTTATCGAGGGTTTCTTTGATGACGCCACCAATACGATAAGCTACCTGGTGGCTGACATGGAAGCCGGGGAAGCGGCAATAATCGATCCGGTTCTTGATTATGACCACCGGTCCGGCACCGTTGATACGGCTTCGGTCGAAGCCATTGTAAATCGTGCAAAAGAGCTTGATTTAAAGGTCCTGTGGTCCCTTGAGACCCATGCCCATGCCGATCACCTCTCCGGCTCTCCCATGGTCAAGATTCTTACCGGGGCAAATATCGGCATAGGCGAGCACATCACCAGGGTGCAGGAGATTTTCCGCCCGGTATTTGCTGCCGATGACCTTAAGACCGACGGTTCTGATTTCGATCGTCTTTTCAAGGATGGCGATGAGATAAGGATTGGCAGATACACCATGAAGGTAATGCATACCCCGGGCCATACCCCGGCCGATATCAGTTACATGATAGAGGATGCGGTCTTTGTCGGCGATACCATGTTCATGCCCGATTTTGGCACTGCCAGGGCTGATTTTCCCGGCGGCGATGCCGGACAGCTTTATGATTCCATTCACAAGCTGCTTGCCCTTCCCGATGAAACCCGTCTTTTCATGTGCCATGACTACAAGGCTCCCGGGCGGGATGAATATGCCTGGGAAACCAGTGTCAGGGAACAGAAGAACAACCGTCACATAAGGGATGGCGTGACCAGGGAGCAGTTTGTTGCCATGCGCAAGGAACGCGACGCAACCCTTGCCGCTCCGGTTTTGCTGCTTCCCTCCATCCAGGTCAACATCCGCGCTGGCCGTTTTCCCAGGGCCGAACAGAATGGCGTCCATTACCTTCTGGTTCCGGTCAAGGCCAAGAATTCCGACCTGGTTCTGAAAGCCTGAGAATAGCTGAACATTACATTTCCTCCCGTGAACAGATGAGCAATCAAGAAGCAACGAAAATGAATCTTTCAATCTTCAAATCCCTTTTTCCCTCCCAAAAAGACAAGAGTTCAAAAATGCAGACTATTTCCGCCAATTCAGCCGTACAGTTTCTTGGTGACAAGGATACCGTCTTTGTCGATGTGCGAAATCCTGGTGAGATTGCCAATTCCGGCACCATCAAGGGTGCCCTTGTGGCTCCGCTTCCGGAATTTGCCAGC
>WFPQ01000100.1 GCA_015487515.1 Hyphomicrobiales bacterium
CAACTGGACCGGGCCGGGGGCGGGAAAGGGTCTGGCAAGGGCGCGGCCGGGGAGGAAGCAGCCGGGGATGTTCTGGAAGAGGATGTTCTGGCCGCCAGCCGCTTCCAGGTTGCGGCCGGATACATATATTATGGCCCGGCCACCCTGCTTGTCGTTACCACCGGCGGGCCGGTGGCCATGTTTGCCCTTTCCGATGGAATTGACGCAGGCGATGGGCCCCGGTTCCTGCTGGTCGGGGACCGGCTTCTGATCCCGCAGGAGGGCAGCGAATATTCCATAAACATGGCCTATGAGCGTTTTTGGGACCAGCCGACAAGGTCCTACATTGCCGACTGCCAGGCCGGAAGGAACGGTCCCCGCAACAGGGATTTCAACATGCGCTGGTCTGGCGCCATGATTGCCGACGTGCACAAGTTGTTTGTCCGGGGCGGGGTTTTCATCTATCCGGCCCTTGACAGGCCGGGCAGCGAGACCGGCAAGCTCAGGTTCCTGTACGAGGCCCTGCCCATGGCCATGCTGGTCGGCAATGCCGGCGGCGGAGCCATCATGGGCCAGCAGGACATAATCGGCTTTAGGCCCGGCAAGCTGCATCAGCGGGTACCCGTGTTCATGGGGTCCGCCGGGGAGATTGCCATATTGCGTACCCTTTATGAGTGAAACCTGATATTTTCCTTTGAAATGACAGACCGTGGAGCATAGGATTGGCCCGGTTCAGTCCTTATGTGAGTTCTTGTCTTGAAATTTGAAAGAGTCTTGATCGTCGGGGCCAGACGCTCTCCCATCGGCAATCTTTGCGGGTCGCTTGCCCCCCTTCAGGCCCACCAGATCGGGGCCCGGACCATTGCCGGGGTGCTCGAAAGTTGTGGCATCGACAGTGCGATGGTTGAAGAAACCATTCTTGGCCAGGTTCTGAGTGCCGGGGCCGGCATGAACCCGGCCCGCCAGGCCGCAAGGGCAGCCGGAATTCCGGATTCCGCCCCCGCCATGACCATAAACCAGGTCTGCGGATCGGGTCTTAGGGCCCTGGCCCTGGCCGCCCAGCAGATAGAGCTTGGTGCTGCAGGCACCATTGTGGCCGGAGGACAGGAGAGCATGTCCAATGCGCCCCACGTGGCGGCCATCAGGAGCGGCAGGAAACTGGGTGATATCTCCCTTGTCGATACCCTGATGCGCGATGGGCTCAGCGATGCCTTTTATGGCTATCCCATGGGCAATACGGCCGAGAACATCGTTGAAAAATACGGTATCAGCCGCGAACAGCAGGATGAATTTGCCCTTTCCTCCCAGCAGAAGGCCTCGGCGGCCCAGAAGGCCGGCCGGTTTGACGGGGAGATCGTGGCCATTACCATCGAGGAGCGCCGCAGAAAAACCCTCGTCGGTTCCGACGAGTTCATCCGCCATGATGCCAGCGCGGAATTCCTTGCTGCCCTGCGTCCGGCCTTTGCCGGGGATGGTTCGGTTACGGCGGGCAATTCTTCCGGTATCAATGACGGGGCGGCGGCCCTGGTCCTGATGGATGAGAACCAGGCCGGCAGGCAGGGACTTGATCCCCTGGCCCGCATGGTTTCGTTTGCCCATACCGGGCTTGATCCCCGGCTGATGGGGCTGGGCCCGGTTTCTGCCAGCAGAAAGGCCCTGCAGGTGGCCGGCTGGGACATTGACGAGGTTGACCTGTTCGAGATCAACGAGGCCTTTGCGGCCCAGAGCCTGGCCGTCATCAAGGATCTGGGGCTTGATCGGAAAAAGGTAAATGTCAACGGGGGTGCCATTGCCCTGGGCCATCCCATCGGTGCTTCGGGGGCCAGGATAATGGTCAGCCTCGTGCACGAATTGCAGCGCCGCGATTTAAGGCGCGGCCTGGCCTCCCTTTGCATTGGCGGGGGCATGGGAATTGCCGTTTGCGTCGAAAACGGGAGTTTTTCCGATGGGTGAAACCGGCAGCAGGAACGAAGGGATGGATGATGGTGACATTTTATGGCGCCCTTCCGGGGAGCGCAAGGCTGCCTCGGCCCTGTTTTCCTTTGCCGAAAAGAGCTCTCCCATGCATGGCTGCAAGCCGGATGATTATGAAGGCCTGCATCAGTGGTCCGTAAGGCAGCCGGAACAGTTCTGGTCCTTCCTGTGGGATCAGATGGACGTGATCGGACACAAGGGAGCCCGGGCCTTCGTGGCCGCCGATCACATGAAGGACGCGGGGTTTTTCCCCGACGCCCGCCTGAATTATGCCCGCAACCTGCTGCGTGATCCCAGCGACAAGCCCGCCATCATTGCCATCAGGGACGATGGTACCCGCCGCTGCATCAGCCGGGCCGAACTCAAAAGGGACGTTTCCTTCATGGTCAAGGCCCTGCGCTCCGCAGGGGTTGGCCCCAATGATCGCATTGCGGCAATAGTCACCAATGATATCGAGTCCATAAAGTTTTACCTGGCCAGTGCCGCCATTGGTGCAATCTGGGCCTCCTGCTCTCCGGATTTTGGCCCGGCCGGAGCCAGTGACCGTCTCAGCCAGGTTGACCCGAAGCTGCTGGTTGCGGTTCCCGGTTATCGCTACGGGGACAAGAAAATCGACATCACGCAGACCATAAACGCCCTGGCCCGGCAAACCGCATCGATAGAACGGATCGTCATCATTGGCGACGTGCCGGATTCCGGGATATATGAAAAACCGGCCATCGGCCTTGAACAATGGCTCGCCCCCCACGTGACGGAAACGGATGGTGGCGAAATCGAATATTTCCAGGGAACCTTTGACCAGCCCATGGTCATATTGTTTTCCTCGGGGACCACCGGCAGGCCCAAATGCATAATTCACAGGGCAGGGGGGCTCTTGCTGCAACATTTGAAGGAACATGCCCTCCATTGCGACATTGGAGAGAATGACCGGCTGTTTTATTTTTCCACCTGCGGCTGGATGATGTGGAACTGGCAGATTTCAGCCCTGGCGCTGGGGGCTACCCTGATCACCTATGAGGGCAATCCGTTTTATCCCGGCCCGGAACGGCTGATCGACCTGATCGACGAAGAAGATATCAGTGTCTTTGGAACTTCTGCCAAGTATATCGATGCCCTTGCCAAATCCGGTGCAAGGCCCGGTCATTCCCATGACCTTGGCAGCCTGAAGACGATTCTTTCCACCGGCTCGCCCCTTCTGCCTGCCAGTTTCGATTATGTCTACGGGGATTTCAAGAGCGATCTGCACCTGGCGTCGATTTCCGGCGGCACCGACATTTGCTCCTGTTTTGTCGGCGGGGTTCCGCTCTTGCCGGTTCGCCGGGGCCAGATCCAGGGGCCCATGCTTGGCCTTGATGTCGTCCCCATGGACAATTCGGGCAGGCAGGTTTCGGGGGAACCGGCCGAACTGGCCTGCAGGACCCCTTTTCCCTCCATGCCCCTTGGATTCTGGGGTGATGAAGATGGCTCCCGCTATCGAAAGGCCTATTTTTCCCAGATCGAGGGAAGCTGGTGCCAGGGGGATTTCATCGAGAGGGTTTCTGGCGGAGGTTTTGTAATCCATGGCCGTTCCGACACGGTTCTTAATCCGGGCGGGGTGCGCATAGGCACCGCCGAGATCTACCGCCAGGTCGAAACCATCGAGCAGGTTCTGGAGGCGGTTGCCATCGGGCAGGATTTTGAGGGCGATCAGCGCATAGTCCTTTTCGTGCGCCTTTGCGGGGATGCCG
>WFPQ01000101.1 GCA_015487515.1 Hyphomicrobiales bacterium
GACGGTGCCCTGATACTTATCGGGGCCTCTATATTATGCACCCCGATTTCAAAAATATCAAACCCCAATGCCTCCCTCTTGCTCAGCACCCGGGCGCTTATTCCCTTGTTATCCTTTGAAGGAACAAGGGTCCCCACCGGGCGGATCGCAATGATCACCCTGTCCCCGTCCCTGCGATCTGGAGTTGGCACCGTCCCGAGCGGTGTAACGGCCACCCCGCCGTTAACCACAGCGGCAATTTCGGTCAGGGGAGAAAAAAACCTGGCCGTCTGCAAGTCAGCCGGATTGCTGTAAATCCGGCTGGCGCTGTCAATCTGGGCAACCCGGCCCTGCCGCAACAGGGCGATGCGATCCCCAAGCACCATTGCCTCTTCCGGGTCATGAGTCACGATGATGGTGGTCGCCCGGGTTTCACGCAGAATGGCCATGGTCTGGGAACGCACATTTTCCCGCAATCTAGCATCAAGGCTGGAAAAGGGCTCGTCCAGCATCAGTATTCCG
Organism: Hyphomicrobiales bacterium; assembly: GCA_015487515.1. Lineage (GTDB taxonomy): Bacteria > Pseudomonadota > Alphaproteobacteria > Rhizobiales > Devosiaceae > DROE01. The sequence continues at coordinate 502 of WFPQ01000101.1, forward strand.
GGCCTTGGGGCAAAGGTGCGGGCCAGGGCCAGCCTTTGCTGCTGCCCCCCCGAAAGCATGTGGGGAAAATCATTTTCTCTCTCCAGCAGGCCAACCCGGGCCAGGGCATTCCTGGCCTGCTTTACAGCCTGTCTGCGTTCGATCTTGCCCAGCCCGAAACAGACATTGTCCAACAGGCTCAGATGGGGGAACAGGGCAAAATCCTGAAACATCAGGCCAACACCGCGCTTGTCCGGGGCCACCGCATATCCCGGCCTGGAAACGGTCTTGCCATTTACCAGCACCTCCCCTGCCGCTATTTCCTGGATTCCGGCCGCAACCCTTAGAACCGTGGATTTTCCCGACCCCGATTCCCCCAGCAGGCACACTATCTCGCCGGGCACCAGTTCCAGGTCGATACCATCAAGAATCCTGCGCCCGCCAAAAGACACATCAACTCCCCTAAGGCAAAGCGCGGCAGCAAAACTTACCCCTGCGGTTCCCCTGATACCCCATTCCTGCTGGCCCACCTGCAAGAAATCCTGTCCGCCTTCCTGCCCGTCCCTGTATCCGGTATCATTCATTTCAACTCAAACCTGCCTGTCTCCCGGGCCCTTTGCCCTGAACCTCAAAACCGGACTGCCCGTGTACCGGCTGCAGGAACAACCCGGTTCCCGTTCATCCGTTTTCCGGCCGGACAAACCCGCATCAACCTGCCCTGGAACGCTCTATAGGCCGCAACATGGCATTCATGCAAGAAACGTGATCCACATGTCAGACCCCTGCAAGCCGGCAAAAGCCCAGAACCCGCCCCTGGCCCTGCCTGCCAACCACCATCAGCCCGGCTATCCTTCTCCACCAGTTGCAAGAACCGGGTCATCATCCTCCAGCGGGTCCTCATCATCGGCCAGTTCCCCCTCGAAGGGAAGTGGTATCTGCATTTCTGGCGGCAGACGGCTGGAAAGCAGCCCAGCCCCCTTCAACTCTTCGAGTCCGGGCAGATCGCCAAGGGAAGAAAGCGAAAAATGATCCAGAAATTCAGGAGTGGTGCCATAGGTCACCGGCCGGCCGGGAGTACGGCGCCTTCCACGCATGCGAACCCAGCCCGCCTCCATGAGCATGTCAAGGGTCCCCCTGCCCGACGCCACGCCACGAATTTCTTCTATTTCCGCCCTGGTAACCGGCTGATGATAGGCAATTATGGCCATCGTCTCCAGGGCTGCCCGAGACATGGACCGGGTTTCCTTCTCGGTGCGGCGAAGCAGAAAACCAAGGTCGGCGGCCGTTCGAAATGCCCAGCGCTCACCACGCTGCACCAGGTTCACCCCCCGTCCTGCATATTGCCTTGCCAGTTGATCAAGCAATTGTTCCGCATTGACCCCTTCCTCCAGGAACGGAGCCATTTCCCCAACACAAAGCGGTTCATCAGAAGCAAACAACAGCGCCTCGATCACCCGGAGGTTCCTGTGCTCCATTTCTTCCTGCCCGCCTGCTTCACACCCATTTCCAGGTTCTGTTCCAGGTTCTGCCCCATGTTCACGCTCTTGCATTGCCGGAGTCTCCATTGCAGGACTTTCCATTACAGAATTTTTCATTACAGAGAACTTCAATCTGAATTTTCCCTGCCGGGTTTTTTTCCCTGTCCCCGGCGTCGCATCAAGAGCGGTCCGAAAGCCAGGGTCTGGCGCATTTCCATGCTGCCTTCCCGTACCAGTTCCAGGCTGGCCGAAAAACTGGAAGCCAGGACCGTGGCCCGTTTCTCCGGGGCGGCCAGATACCGGGCCAGATACTTGTCCAGCGCTATCCACTCGCTGCCTTCTCCCACCAGTCTTTCGATTATCAGGCGAGCCTCCTTAAGGGACCAGACAATACGTTTTTCCGGCGCGTAATCCACAGCCACATTGCGCTCGCGCATGTCAGCATAGGACTTGAGCAGATGAAACAGCGAGGTATCAAAGGCATATTCCCTGGTGATGTCGACCGGCTCGGGGTCGCCCCTTGAAAATACCTCGCGCCCGAGCCGGGGCCGGTTGACCAGCCGGGCCGCCGCGTTGCGCATGGCCTCCAGCCTCTTGAGGCGAAACTGCAACAGGGCCGCCATCATTTCTCCGCTGGGTTCATCATCATCAATGATTTCGGGAAGCATCAACCGGCTTTTCAGGTAAGCCAGCCAGGCTGCCATGACCAGGTAGTCCGCCGCCACTTCGATGCGCTTCTTGCGCACCCTCTCGATGAATTGCAGATATTGCTCGGCCAGGGAAAGAACGGAAATGCTGGCAAGATCAACCTTCTGGCGCCGGGCCATGTCCAGCAACAGGTCCAGCGGTCCCTCGAAACCATCCACGTCCACATACAAAACCTGCCCGCTCCGGGAATTTCCCGGTTCTGCAGAAGTCCAGTCTTCATCCGAAGAATTCATGATCTCAACCGCCATGGGCCAATTTCACCATTGCATGGCATCTCGTCAAGCCAATGTGCAAAAAAGTCCCCAACATGGACCCCTGGCAAACCGGCAAATTTCTCCGCTCCCGGGGCAAGCCATCCAATACGGCTCGACCTTTTGCACGCAATCTGACATTGTTGCCAGAGTCGGCAAAACCGCCTATTTGAAGCTGGCAATGCCTGCCCCGAAACAGTATTACATGACAGGCATCTAAAAAACGCATCCCAAAGAAATCATCCACGGTATCCCCAAATGAACATCCACAACGATATAACCTCATTGATCGGCAACACCCCGTTGATCCGGCTAAATGCAGTTTCAAATGCCAGCGGATGCGAAATACTTGGCAAGGCCGAGTTCCTCAATCCGGGACAGTCCGTAAAGGACCGGGCCGCCCTGTACATCATCAGGAAAGCAGTGGAGGAGGGGAAATTAAGGCCAAACGGCACCATAGTAGAGGGAACCGCAGGAAATACCGGCATCGGCCTGTCCATGGTTGCCAGTTCCATGGGCTTTAAGACCATCATCATCATTCCCGATACCCAGTCGGAAGAAAAGAAGGCCGCCATCAGGCTCAGTGGAGCCCGGTTGATAGAGGTTCCGGCCGTTCCCTACAAGAATCCGAACAATTTCATAAGGGTTTCCCAGAGGCTGGCCCAAAAACTGGACAGGGAATTGCCGGATGGAGCCATCTGGGCCAACCAGTTTGACAATACCGCCAACCGCCAGGCCCATATCATGGGAACGGGCCCGGAAATATTTGAACAGACCGGCGGCAGAATTGACGGCTTCATCTGCGCGGTCGGGTCCGGGGGAACCCTTGCCGGTTGTGCAATTGCCCTTAAGAAACTTGATCAGAACATAAAGATCGGACTGGCCGACCCCGAAGGGGCAGCCCTTTATTCCTACTTTTCCTCCGGAGAACTGGCCGCAAGCGGATCTTCCATAACCGAAGGCATAGGCCAGGGCAGAATCACCGCAAACCTGCAGGGGCTTGAAGTTGACATGGCCTTTAGAATATCCGACCGGGAAGCCCTGCCCTACATATTCGACCTGGCCCGGAACGAGGGCCTGTGCCTTGGCGGCTCCAGCGCCATAAACATTGCCGGCGCCCTGAAAATGGCAAGAAAAATGGGACCGGGAAAGACCATTGTCACCATTCTGGCCGATTATGGAAACCGCTACCAGTCGAAATTGTACAATCCGCAGTTCCTGCGCTCCAAGTCCCTGCCCGTGCCCGAATGGATGGATCAGCCCCAGCAGATCGACCTCTCGGACATAATGGAATAATGGAATCCGAAACCTGAAACCTTAAACCAAAAATCGCAAGAAACGACCGGCGGCAAGACCAACCGGTGATGCAGGCACCCGTGACAGAACCGAAAGTGCAAATGCAAAACCAAACATGAAAATTTGATCATATGGCGCCATGTCTGCCATTGCCAAGTTCACGGTGCTTTGTCAGATTGCAGCCACTGCCAGATCAATTGCAAACCGCCATAAGATCGGGGCAAACCCAGCAAAGGTAAGAAAATGGATAAAAAATCGCCCTTCATTGATACCCGGTTCCTGTTCGACAACCTGGACAATCCCCGGTTTTCCATTGTCGATGCCTCCTGGCACATGCCGGGCTCAAAGGTCAGCGCACTGGAAAATTTCATATCCGGCCACATACCGGGGGCCGTATATTTTGACCTGGACAGGATTGCCGATACATCTTCGGACCTGCCCCACATGGTTGCCCCCCCGCAAACCTTTTCCAGGATGGCCGGTGACCTGGGAATAAGCGAAAAAGACACGATAGTGGTATATGACAGCGCCGGACTGTTTTCAGCCGCCCGCGTCTGGTGGAATTTTTCCATCATGGGAGCAGAAAACTGTTTCGTTCTTAGGGGCGGATTTCCAAAATGGCAGAAGGAAAACCGGCCAGTCGCCACGGGAGAGGTAATTCCCCGGGCAAAGACCTTCAATGCCAGGACCCCCGGCAACCTGGTGGCAAAAAAACACGAACTTGAAGAAATCGTTGCCGCCGGCCAGAAAGATACCGGAATTCAGATAGTCGATGTCCGGGCCGCAGCGCGCTTTGAAGGGCTGGCCCAGGAACCACGGCCCAAAATGCGCTCCGGCCACATGCCCAACAGCATCAACCTGCCCTTCATGGAACTGATCGAAGATGGAGAAATGATCGAGCCAGAGGCAATATCGCAAAAGATAAGGGATGCCGGGATCGACCTTGACAGACCGATCATTGCCAGTTGCGGTTCCGGGGTCACGGCCCCCATCCTGTGCCTGGCCCTTGCCGAAATTGGAATAAATTCCATGCGGGTCTATGATGGTTCATGGAGTGAATGGGGCATGCCCGGCCCCCAGCCGGTCATAGGGGAAAAAGGCAAGCCTGTTTGATTCTGCGACACATCGAATCCGACCTGACGGAGAATCCGCCCTAACGGACCGGCGGAGCATAAAGCAGCCCACCCTGGGACCAGAGGGCATTTGGTCCACGCAGCATCTCGGCCCCGGTCTGGGCCCCGAAATGGCGCTCGAATATCTCCCGGTAATTGCCAACGGATCGAATGACGTTCTGCATCCATTCCGGCTCAAGCCCAAGGGAACTGCCAAAATCCCCCTCCAGCCCCAGCAGACGCCTGATGGCCGGGGTCCGGGACGAGAGCATGGAATCAAGATTAAGGGCACCAACTCCCAGTTCTTCGGCATTGATCAGGGTGAATATGGTCCAGCGAACGATATCAGCCCACTGGTCGTCCCCATAGCGAACGGTGGGACCGAAGGGAGCCTTTGATATGTATTCGGGCATTATCCTGTGCATGCCCGGATCTGGCAACGAGCGGCGAACAGCCTGCAAAAAGCTGGCCGGGGCCGTTATGGCATCGCAAAGCCCCCTGGAATAGGCAACCACCAGATCCTGAAAATCCTCATATATCAATTCCGTATAAACGGCCTGATTGGTAAAGAAAAACTTGCGCATGTTGGCCAGATCATCGCTGGAATTGGTCACGCAAACCGCAATATCAGTAAGTTCGAAAGCAGAAACGAAACCCTTTTCCTGCCGCACCATGAAAGACTGGCCGTCAAAAAAACTGGTAGTCAGATAACGTGCCTGAAAACGGGTATCGCGATTCATGGTCCAGGAGGCATTGCGCGACAGCACATCAATCTCCCCGGATTGCAACTGGGCAAACCTGCCATCCCCCTCCAGCATGCGAAACTCTACCAGATCTGGATCCCCAAGGGTTGCCGCGGCAATGGCACGGCAGATATCAACGTCAAACCCCGTCCATACACCCTGCTCGTTTTTCCTTGAAAACCCGTCAAGGGAACTGCTGGCGGCACATATGAGGAATCCCCGCTCCCTCACCTTTTCAAGGGTTTGCCCCTGGGAGGGAACCGCAAACCCCGCAGCAATGGCAAAAATCACGACCATGCCAAACGCCCGGGCCACAAACCCATCTAAAGCCCCGCCCATATTGCTGCCAGGTACCATGACCTTGCCAATGGCCTTTTCATCACTGCCATTGCAACCAGTGACCCTGTGAATAAAAGAAAACATGGATCGCAACAAACCAGGCACCGGCAACCGCCCGCGCACTCCCGGAACAAGGGCAGCAAAAGAAGCAAAAACGGCCTTTTCAGCCGATGATTTGTCGAAGGCGTAGTTCAAGTCAACTCCAAACAAATTCCCCAAGGCACCCAGGCCCTGACATGATCGC